>CAIRHD010000367.1 GCA_903878265.1 uncultured Bacteroidales bacterium
CACTGGCTATGCAAATACCGCCAACGGAGTTAATGCTCTTTACTCAAACAAGGCAAACTCCCGTAGTACAGCTTTTGGTTATAATGCTATGTATTATGCCGATGACAACACTAGTGGCCGCGAAACCTATAACACAGCAGTTGGATATGAAGCACTGAAAGGTAGCACCACCGCCTCGGCCAACACAGGCCAATGGAATACCGCGGTTGGCGACCAATCACTTAATGCAAATACTTCTGGAAATGGCAATACTTCGGTTGGTAATGTCAGTCTTTTCAGTAATACTACAGGAACCAGCAATACTGCCTTGGGTGGCAATGCACTGAATGCAAATATATCAGGGAATGAAAATGTTGCCATTGGAGTTTGGACCATGGATCATGTTATTGGAGGTTCCGACAATACCGGAGTCGGGAAAGCTGCCTTAGCGGCCACTACGTCAGGAAGTTTCAATGTAGGTCTTGGGATGAATGCAGGTAATGTAAATACCATCGGAACTAATAATACCTTTATAGGTGCAGGTGCTGATGCCTCATCAAACAACCTCAGCAATGCCACAGCGATTGGCAATGGAGCTGTTGTAAACGCAAGCAACAAAATTGTAATGGGAAATGCCAGTGCAACCACAGTTGGTGGTTATGGAAGCTGGACCAATTATTCTGATCGAAGGCTTAAAGAAAACATTGTTTACCAAAACGATCTGGGGCTGAGCTTCATCCAAAACCTGAAAACAGCCTCCTACAACTATATCAATGACAAAAATAAGGTGCGCCGCGATGGACTGATTGCCCAGGATGTGCAGGAAGCACTCACAAAACTGGGCATTCCATTCAGCGGTCTTGTTATTGATGCCGACGAGATGCAAACCATGAACCTATCTTACGATTCTTTCGTAATTCCATTGATTAATGCGGTGAAAGAACAACAGCAAATGATTGACAGCCAACAGAAAATAATAAATAAACAACAGCAAACCCTTGATCAACTGTTGCTTATGCAAAATAAATTGATTGATAGAATCAAAATACTGGAAACACATCCTTAATACTGTAGAGAAAGCCGCAATACTCTTTTTTATCACAATTGGTAAGGCGATTCGAAAAACTGAGAAACCAAATAACTACAATGAATATTAAAAAAAATCTATTTACTGTTCTTGTTGCAACTTTTATAAGTTTAGCATCTATGGCCCAGGTGGCTGTTAACAGCGATGGATCCTTGCCTGATCCTTCTGCTGGGCTGGATGTAAAATTCAATAACAAAGGGCTCCTGCCGCCGCGCATGACATTTGCAGAACGTAATTCCATCCTAAATCCCGCTGAAGGGCTCACGGTATTTTGTACAAACTGCAATGCTGATGGTACGGGAGGAGTGTCGATTTTTGAGGGTGGATCATGGAAAACGATAAATCTTATTTGTGCTTCACCCAACGCACCAACAGAAGGGAGCCACGTTCCCAATACAACCCAGGTCATCTGGAACTGGAATGCTGTACCCATAGGTACTTATTATAAATGGAATACCGTTGACAACCCGGTTACCGCCATTGAAACCGGAGCATCTACTACAATGACTGAAAATGGGTTGCTTTGCTGGACAACATACACCCGTTACGTGTGGGCCAATAATGGCTGCGGGCAATCCCCCGTAAGTATATTAACTCAGACAACATCTTCCGTCCCGTTTTCGCCGGCACCATCTGCCGGCACCAACATTCCTTCATCCGACCAGATCGTTTGGAACTGGAATATTGTTGCGGGAGCAACCGGATACAAGTGGAATAGTACCAATAACTTTTCAACTGCTGTTGATATGGGCACCAGCACTACAAAAACCGAGACCGGCCTTGCCTGCAATGAACCATTCACACGCTATGTGTGGGCATACAACACATGCGGATATTCACCGGTAAGAATTTTGACACAAACCACCAGCATCACTCCTTCGCCGCCCACAGCAGGAACGCATATTGCATCAATCACCCAGGTGGTTTGGAACTGGAACGCGGTAGCGGGCGCATTGGGATATAAATGGAACACCACAAACAAC
>CAIRHD010000368.1 GCA_903878265.1 uncultured Bacteroidales bacterium
CCGGAGATGCAAAAGCCGTATCAATCAACAATTCGCCCACATCCTGTATGGTGTATGTGGTAAGCACTTTCGAACATCCTGCCGCATCGGTAACGCTCAGTTCGTACAGCCCGACGCCCAGGTGGTAAATATCTATCGAATCGCCAACCTGGTTGCCCGAAATTTTTTCAGTCCATTGGTAGGTGTACGGAGGGTTTCCGTTTACTTTCAACCCGGTAATAGCCCCGGTAATGCCTTTGCAGGTGGTGGGTGCTATGTTGAGGTTGGTTTGGTCGAGAACCGGATCGGGTAAGTTCGAAACCCTAACGGAATCGGAAATGGCACATCCATTCTGGTTTTCGACCCTTACGGAATACATACCCGTATCGCTGGCAGTGATTGTGCGGGTGGTGGCTTCCGTGTTCCAGAGGTATTCAAGTATCCCAAACCCGGCATCAAGGGTAACGGTATCGCCTTTGCAGACGGTAATATCGTTGCCAAGGTTAATGGCCGGATAAGGGGTAATTTTTACGTCGCGGGTAGCGGTATCGTTGTGGCCGTTAGAATAATATCCAACAACATATACGTTAAACGTGCCGCTGCCGGTAAAGAAATGTGCCGGGTTTAGCAAGGTGGAGGTATTGTTTGTGCCGCTCCCCACATCGTCGAAATTCCAGCGTACACTATCGGGGGGCGGTAAAAAGTGGGAAGTAAATTTAGTGGTGTCGCCCCGGCAGGAGTTTAGCCAATCGAATTTGGAGAAGTAGGAGGGGATAAAATTAGGCATACCATACATACAATTGCCTCCTTCGAGGTACAAAGCTTCTTCTTCGAAGGTACAGGCTGTACCGGCTTGTTCAGGATAATTGATTGCTGACAAGTATTTTGCATCCGGGGCTGTTGTTCCCAACCTGTCGATATAAATTTTTCCATTGGGTGCCAACTGCATATTATGATATTCATGCCCTTGTATTTCGCGATAAATTTCCTGGGAGCCTGCAACAAAAGCAGACGCGTTACTCAGGTATTTCATATTGTATTGCCTGAAAAATACCGTGTCAGAACTAAAACCATAATTGAGATATAAGTATTTGGAATTGGCTGAGAATTCCATACCGAAAGGTTGCCATCGGACAGGGAAAATAAATAATGGGTTCAACTTTCCTGTAGTGTTGTCCAATTTGTAAAGCTCTATTGCCCTGCTCCCATAAAAGGCAGGCACATAACTGCCCTCGGTACATAAGTATTTTGCGTCTGTTGATAATTTCAGCACTGGCCATCCTGCACCAATTAAAGGATGGCTGGTAATGGTATAACACTTTTCAGGATTTGAATGCAGCCCATTTTCATCAAACAAATATGAAGTAAAATAATTGTTGGTATTAAAGTTCCTGAAAATAACCCAATAATCCTTTTTATTGGCGTGTTTTATCCCTACCACATGCGAGCGTACAGAATCTGTATTTGGTATTTGTATATCCTTCATACCTGCTACAATATCCCCAAGCCCTCCATCAAGGTTCATATCTATAACTGAATAAAATGCTCCTGGGGTACAATAGGGGGAGTCGCTGCCTACCGTAAAAAGATAATAGATATGGTCGGAACCGGGTTTAAGTATTGCCAGGCAGGGTTGGGCATTCATACGCGACCCGTGCAAATACCAGCCATTAGTCATGGGCACATGGTTTCGATTCCAGATCCTTTCGCCATTGGAATAAAAGAGTAAATTCCCTGTGGAATCAGACATGGTAATACTTCCTTCTATAGCGTACATCGCCCCATCGTTCCGTATCACCGGATAACCCGAATTGAAATCAATTCCAGCAAAGGTCCCGAAAAACCAGTTATAAGTTTCCTTTTGCCCAAACCCATCCGTCCCCACCAAACAAAGCAGCAAGCCCAAAATGCTGTAAATAATGCGGTTTTTAGTAAGAGGTAACATGGGGGTTGAAATAAAGTGTAAAGATAGTTAAAAAAAGGGGGATTGCGGATTTCGGATTTCGGATTTCGGATTTCGGATTGGCAAG
>CAIRHD010000369.1 GCA_903878265.1 uncultured Bacteroidales bacterium
CCAATTATCGGTAGATGATTCCCATCTCACGACACTTCCGGTATGACCCGATAGTGTAAGTGTGGAGCTGTTCGTTCCGTAGCAAACCGATTTGGTACCTGAAACAGAACCGCCAACTGATGCCGGATCAACACTTATTGTAACAGTATTCGTTGTTAAAGTACCGCAACCTACAGGTGGTACATTTTGTATTTGTCCAGGAGGTGCAGCAAATGCTCCGCCTGAAGTTTGGTTCTGCCGGAAATAAGTGGTTTGAGTCAGCGCTCCGGGGGTGTAAGTAGTTCCGGTTGCTAAGTTAATATTGCTGAAGTTCACATTATCCGTTGAACTCTGCCATTGATAAGAATATGGTGTTGCGCCTCCTGTTGGAGCTACGCTGCTGAGCTGAACCGCTGCTGTATTATAGCAAATCGTCTGATCTGCCGAGATAGAACCTACTACATAAGGTGCATAAACTGTTATGGTGGCATCCGAAGATATAGCCTCGATGCAATCACCGTTCTTTACCACTGCACGATATTTAGTTGTTGTAGAAAGGTTGGTGACAGTTAAAGTTGTGGTTGTATTGGTTATACCAGTTGTAGTAACCCAGTTATCTGTGGATGACTCCCATCTCACAATAGTTCCGGTATGGCCTGATAAGGTAAGATTGCTGCTGTTGGTCGCATAGCAAACCGATTTTGTGCCCGAAACAGAACCACCAACAGAAGGAATATCACAGCCAGATCCATTGGTAAATTCATAAGCACCCAGATCGATGGCCAGTTCGTTAACTCTCGGATTGCCGGCAAGATCAGTGAGCATGAAATTGTAAAGTGTGTCGCCGGTGTTACGGCAGACAGAAGTATCCTGAAGGGTATATGGATTCAGGATATTACCAGTAAATCTTGGATTGCGCTCAAAATAGTTGTAATCACCTGAATCAATTAAGGCTTGAACATCCTCCCCGTAAAGAGAATAATAGGAATGAGCAATAATCTTTGTTCCGTCCATATCATTATAATATCCGGCGGTATTCCCATAAATAATTGAATTATAGATATTCACCTGGCCTTCGCCCGAAATTCCGCCTGTGCCGTTGGTTACATCTCCAGTATTATTTGTAATAGTGCAGTTCACCAGGTTTAGCGTATCGGTAATGCTTGTCTCATAATCGTCATATTGTAAAATACCACCAACTGCAAGACTTCCTTCTGAGGTATTATCGTCAACAAGGCAGTTGATCATGGTCAGGTTGCCGCTGGTATAAACACCACCTACATAATAGGCAGGATCATTCCCGTTTTGTATTTTAAGATTTTCAAGTCTTACATTGGCACCATGGTAGATTGTCATAACACGGATCACATTGTTGCCGTCGAGAATGATTCCGCCACCCGGAGCCCGGATAGTCAGGCTGCTGTCAATCTCTACCGGGGCAGAGAGCACAATCCGGTTTCCGCCCATTGCGGCTGTATCAAATACGATGATGTCGCCTGCCCTGGAATCCAGAATCGCCTGTTTGAGGGTTCCCGGACCGTTCTCAGCAGCGCTGATTACAGTGCGGGTAGTTGCAGGTTCGCCACCGGTAAACTCTGAGAAACTGCTCAGTCCGGCAATGGCAAATTTACCCCATACTCCATCGGTCTGGCGGCTAAGAATCGTTCCTCCAAGTGCTGTTACATCAACCCATGGTTTTGTATTATCCGCACGTTTCAGGATTTTAAAAGCATTCCATTGAGCCTGGGTAAGTACGAGTTCCGACATATCCATTACCAGGGTGTAGGTTCCCGGAGAGGCATTTGTAGAGTTGATGGTATAATAAAGATTCTTAACTCCTCTTACTCCCGGCAATGCTGAAAAATTGGAAACCGGAGCTGCATTGGTTTTTGTAGCGGTAAGGTCAGTACCTGGTGAATTTGTGCCGCCGGTAAACGTAACGTTTGCTCCGGTATTAGGGAAACCTGCACTAATTGTGGCTGGCGTGGTGGCAAGAACTGCCAGGTTCAAACTGTAGGCATTGCTGTTCCCGGTGAGCGGGTTTGTAAGAAGGTAGTTGCAAAGGGTCCCGGTGCCATTATAGGCATAGATCGCGTAATAATACTGCATTCCGGGTGCAACAGCGGCATCGGTGCAGGTAAGGGATGTTCCGGCATAAACCACCTGGTCGGTGCCCTGCGGGCCTGCAATGTACTCGGTGCCTGCCGTAGGTACAAACGTAGGTGCTATTATGGTTCCCCGAACAACCAGGTAGCCGGTTGCGGAGGCAGAGGCAGTATAATGCAACACGATATTCATATTCGGGCCAGTTGTTGTATTCGAAAAATACAGGTTCATTGGTTGTGCCGTGGGGGCTGCTGCAAGTGATGAGACCGTTACTTCGACAACATTGCTTTCAACTGCTCCTGTCCAGTCGGCTTTACATGCCACCCTGGCAAGCCTTTTAAACCAGGTAGTTGTAGTAAGAGATCCTGCATCATAAGTGGCTGAATTACTTGAAGCAATGTCGGTAAAACCAGCACTGGCACTTGTGGTTGATTGCTGCCATTTATACTCCAGCACACCAAAATGGCCACTGGCAGCCAAAGTACTGGTGAATGCGGCTGGATCAAATGGGGAATTACCGCTCTGTGCAGAAGCGATGGTTCCTCCAGCAGTTGGGTTAGTACATGGTGCCGTAAGGGTTACGGTGGTAGCTGTATAATTGATGGTCAGGGGTACTGTATTAAAGGTTAGAGTCGCCCCGTTTGCAAGCCCGGAAAAGATTCCCGTTACACTAATAGCTGAAACAATGGTAAAAACATCACCTCCCACTGGTGTATAGGCACCGCTTAAGGAAAGGCTCATCCCGGTGAGGGTCACATCACCCACCACCATTAGCTGGTCATATTGTGTATTAACAGTGCTTCCTGTAATTGCGATATTCAGGGAAGGAATCCCACTTAATCCCAGTGTTTTTCCACTGCCCATGGTTATTTCGGTTCCAGTCACCTTGGGGCTTAAACCAGCAGTTGAATTAGCAGTTGCCAGATTCAGGTTGGAAGCCGACGGCACGGTGATTGCCTGAGTCAGGGTAATAACTCCCGTACTGGAGTTACCGATATTAATGGTACCCCCCGACATCAGGGCCAATTCTGCAGCACTTACAGACATCGTACCCTTGATATCCGGGTTATTGAAGTTGAAGTTTGTGCCTGTGGTTAATGGTATAATATTTAAATTGCCTGCAGCAGGGGCAGCAAGGGTAGCAGTGGTTAACTTAAGGCTATTGCCTTTAATTGTGATATCACCGCCATTGGTCGCAGAGCTGATAGTACCTGAGGTTTCAACAAAGACACCATACGCTGTAACAGTACCTCCTTCAGAAGCATTGATGTTTATATTTCCCCCTCCGGAGTTAATCCGGGAGTTCGCAGCAGTTACATAGACACCATAATTATTTGCGCCGGTGCCCGCTGAATTGCCGCCGTTACCATTTAAAGTAACCGTACCGGAACCTCCTGATGTAATGCCTGCACCCGAATTAACTGCAATACCATAATTATTCGCACGGGCACCACTGCCACCACCATTCCCTGTAACCGTAACAGTACCCGTTCCACCCGATGTTACCAGGCCTGTTGCTCCTGAAACCAATACTCCTACATGCCCATTTCCTGAAACCCCCACATCGCCTTTCCCTGCATTGCCAAGAATAGTAACATTTCCATTCCCACCGGAACTAATCACACCGGAACTAATCGAAATCCCATGCTGGTTAGCTCCAGCAGTTGATTGGGGACCTGTGCCTGTTACAGAAACATTTCCTCCTCCTGAGGTAATCTTAGATTCGTTTGGGGCTGCTCCACCGTTAACATAGACACCATAATTCGACAGATTCGTTGAATTGCCACCGGTACCGGTAACGTTCACATCGCCACTGGCCCCGGCGGTAATTTTGCCACCGGCATTCACATAAACTCCGTAATTGGAACCGGCAACGGATGTGCCGGGAATGCCACCGCCTGTGCCGGTTACAGTAACGGTACCACCATCAGTTGTGATGGTCGCAGGATAGACAACGGAGTTAACTGTTGGTGATCCATCAACAGATACACCCCAACTACTGGCCCCTGAAACCGTATTGCCTCCGGTACCGGTGATGCTTAGCGTTCCGATCCCTGTAGCTTTGATTAAACCCTTAATACAAACGCCTTGATTGTTCGTACCGGTTCCATTGCCACCTCCATAACCATTAATTATAATATTACCCCCACCGGAGGTAATCCTTGTACTATAAAGGCCACTGGCTCCTTTTAATGCAAATGGGCTTACATATACACCGTGATTACTACCACCTGTGGCTCCGGCAGATGTATTTCCTCCTGTGCCTGTCACCGTTACAGTTCCTGTGCCCCCGGCAGTAATATAGCCTCCCTGGTCGCAAAATACACCAAAATTATTTGTACTTGCACTTGCAGCCGGTGAGGCTGCATTTCCTCCTCCACCAGTACCGGTAACACTGACGTTCCCACCATTGGAAGTAATATATCCTTCAGCCTGTCCACTTCCCGAACTGGTTAATTGTACTCCATAATTTGTATTTCCTGAAGTACCAGAAATATTTCCAGCATTTCCGATAACAGTAACATTACCACTACCACCCGCAGTAATAGCGGATCCAACATTTACATCAACCCCACCATTATATTGTGTACCAATCCCTCCGCCACCTGTTCCTTCTACCCTGACATCACCACCGTTTGAAGTAATATAGGTATAAGTCCCCGAACTATTCCCCATTAATCTAACACCGTAATTATAACTACCACTTCCCGTAGGATTTCCACCGTATCCCTTTACCGTTACAGAACCGGAACCATTACTGCTGATTTTACCGAGAACTGAAACAGCTACACCAGCGTTATTTGAGAGGGCTTTTCTGCCTCCGCCATATCCGGTTACCAGGGTAGTACCGTTTCCGCTTCCACCCAGGATCTGGCCTGTACTGCCCTGCACGATGACCCCGCCACAGCCATAGCTAACACCACTTGCACTATTCCCCCCTGTACCAGTGACCTCCACATCAGCATTGGTTCCTGCTGAAATTACTCCATTGAAAACCTGAACACCAACATTATTATCTGCCAAAGTGTCAGGACCAGCTCCTGTGCCGGTAACCGTAACTTTGCCGGCTCCGCCCGAACTTATAAGCGTATTTGATCCGGTGACACTGACACCATGACAATGGGTACTAACCTGGGCAGCCGGATTAGCAGCTGTACCCCCGTAGCCAATTACCGTTACACTGCCGTTCCCACCTGAAGTAATGGTGGCATAGACTGTACCAGAAGTATTTGTCCCAGTCCCAACGGCAACCCCTGCATTACCTAAAGATGCTACACCGGCAGCTGTGGATTGTGCACCATAACCGGTAACACTAATATTGGCGCCATAAGATGAAATTAGTGACGGAGTGAGGATATTAGAGCTGCTTACAAAAACCCCTTGTGCCTGTATCGATCCGGTTTCTCCGGTAAAACCACGACCCAACAGGTTCATGGTGCCTGTGGTACCACCTTTAATAGTTCCTCCGTTAACCACAGCAATCCCTTTATTATTGTATGATCCGGCTGTACCACTTCCTCCCCTGGCAGTCATAGTCAGAATGCCGGTACCTGTAATCTCCACAATGGCTCCGTCTACCTTAATCCCTGAAAACAAAAATGAACTGGGTGTTGCCTGTGTATTGGCATCCAGGGTAATATCCCCGTCAACAGTTGTCAGTTTTGATGCATTGGGAAATATGATATACATACTGGTGGTTATACTCAGCCCATTAGAACCTGTAAAACTGGTATTCCCGTTAAAAGTAACTGCCCCGGGCGTATTATCCAGGGTAATATTGATTTGATCTGTATAAATATTGGCACCGCTGGTGGCAAAAGTCATCGCCGTTCCTGCCTGAGAATCCGTGATATTGAAAACACTGAAGGTGCTCAAACCAGTAGCAGTAACAGTAAGCACTGCCCCGCTCACCGTTACACTGGCACTGGTAGTTCCTGTCCAGGTATTGGTTGCTCCTCCGCTCAGTGTGAAGGTATAGGTGGTCCCGGTCGAAACTACGGTAACCAGCTGACTGGCCACGTTCAGGTCAAGGGAAAGTGTACTTCCGCTGGCGGTAAACGACCCGGCATAACTTTTTTGAATACCCAGTAATAAAAAAAATGAAAGGAACAAAGCAATAGCTTTTCCAGAACTTTTGGTACAGTTGGTACAGAATGTTATCATGGCTATTTTATAAAAGTAAAAAACTATCAGTAAGTGAATTTCGCTTGCAGAATACGCAATAGGGTACAAAAATACAATCATCTGGGCTTTAATGAAAGTTACACATGTCCTGTTTGGTAAAACAGCATACGAAAATTAATGTATATTTGATTTTTAAAAACAAAACTATGCCCTGTTGGCAGGTTTTCACAGCAGCTGAATATGTCATTGCATTTACTTGATAGTTGGAGTATTGTTATTGCGTTGAACATCTTTTCACTGGTGATGTCGGTTTTACTGTCGGCCTATGCCATCAGGTTTCGACCCAACAGAAAGGCTGTTTCTTTCGCCGTTCTTATGGGAATTTTTGCAGTCTGGTCCTTACTCAAGCTCATCCTCATCCTCAATCCAACCTTATCCTTTTTAAAAATTACCAGCGTTTTCATCTTCACAATATCCTCATTTACCCCCTCCATCATCCTGTACATTGTTATTATTCATACCCGATATCCGAAATGGTTCAGGAAGGATCACATCAAATACCTGTTTTTTATCCCCATAATTCAGGCCTTTCTTTCGCTTACCAATGAGTTTCATCACCTGTTTATCAAAGGGTATAGCATTGTTGATCCCGGCATACTTACCTTTTTCAGGTATGAACCAGGCCCGGTGAATTTTATTTTTCCGATTTACCTCTATAGTACCATCGGTCTCTCCCTGATCATTCTGTTGCGGAATCTTTTTTCAGGATCAAAATTCTTCAACATACAAGTGATGTTTCTGTTTATTGGAATTGCACTGCCCGCCATAAATGATATTTTATTCATGTTTGGATTTTCCTTCATTCAAGGTTACAGACTTACACCAGAATTTTTTATTTTCGGAAACATCTTTTTCGCCTGGGCATTGTTCGGTTACAGGTTTCTCGACTTAAAACCGATCGCAAGAAATTCAATAGTCCAAAGTATGGATGAAATCATCATTGTTATCAATAATAAAGGGCTTTTGACCGATTTAAACAGCAGCGGGGAGGTATTCTTTAAGCTGAAACTTGATGAAGTTATCGGCAAACCAAGTTTTACAGTTTTTGAAAATTACAGTGAACTTACGGACATTCTTAAGTCTACCTCCGTCTCGGATGAAATCTGCCTTGTTCAGCATAGTAAAAAAAACTATTTCATTGTTAAGCAGTCATTTGCCGAGTATTTCTATGACAAGCCCCTGGTTCAGATTCTGATCCTTCGAAACATAACCCAAAGAAAAAATGCAGAGATTGATCTTAAGAAATATACGCTTGAACTTGAAAAGTCTAATGCTTTAAAAGACCAAACATTCCAAATCATTGCAAACAATATCCGAAATCCTTTCCAGGGACTGATTGGGTATTCTGATTTTGCACTGCATGATTTTGATAAGCTCAATATCGAAAAAATAAAGCATATTATAGAACTGATGAATGAAACCTCTAAAAAGGGATATAATCTGCTGGAGAATATTCTGGAGTGGTCGAGGTTGCAAACTGAAACTCTCGATTTTAAACCCGGATTCAGTTCACTTTCGAAGATTGCCATTGAGGCTGTTGCAGCAAAGGCTGATCAGTCCGCTGTTAAAAATATAACAATTACCAATAACATCCTGGACGATTTCAAGATCTTTGCCGACTCGAATATGATTTATTCTGTGTTCAGGAACCTCCTGTCTAATTCCATAAAATTCAATAAAATTGATGGAACAATTACTGTAAATTCTTCGGTGAACCTGGAAGAGAAAAAAGTGATTGTAGAAATAGCCGACAGCGGCATTGGAATTTCTCAAGAAGTTCTCAGCAGTGTTTTCAAGCTTAAAAACAAGTCCTCAGGCAGTCCTTCAGAACCAAGTAATGGATTAGGATTGTTGTTATGCAGGGAATTCGTAGAAAAGAACGGAGGAACGATCCATATTGAAAGCGAGGCCGGAAGCGGAACCACTGTGTTTTTCTCGGTACCTTTTCTGGCTGACAACGAATTAGTTGGTATACAAAATAAAACGGTTTCTGATGAAGGTTTGCCAAATGGAAATCCAAGTAAGTACGCTCTGCCCCAAGCCCATTGGAAAAGTATACTGAGCAGGCTTATCTTCCTGCTTGAGGAGGAAAAAGTATATAAAAACCAGAATCTCACGATCAACGAATTTGCCGCGCTTTTAAACACAAACCGGACCTATGTTTCACAGATCATAAACGATACCTTTCAAACGAATTTTTGCAACCTGATTAATGATTACAGGATTAAGGAAGCAGAATTAATGCTAGCTGAAAACAACAAAAAACTGAAGATGGAAACCATTGCCATCGAAAGTGGGTTCAGAAGCAGATCTGCCTTTTATGCTGCATTCAAGAAGAAAATCGGCAAAACGCCCACGGAATTTATTAGTTAAAAAATCAACCCTGTCGGGGGCTTGAAGCCCCGAC
>CAIRHD010000370.1 GCA_903878265.1 uncultured Bacteroidales bacterium
GTTTTTAACGGCTTCAGGTTTTTCTATTTTTGCAATAATGCCGGGGATATTTTCACTGATTCCCAAAGCGGTGATCGCTGATTTCAAATACGTTATATCTTCAGCTTTTCGTACAAACGAAAGTGCAACCCAGTTGAGCTTATGCTCGAGGATGAACGCAAGGTCGCGTTTGTCTTTTTCGGTAAGCGATGGCAGCGAAACCACTGTATTGGGGAGGTTGACCCCTTTTTTGCCCGACAAAATCCCGCCATGTATCACTTTTGCTTTCACCTCATCCACACCATTGGTTTCAATAACCCTAAAAAGCAGTTTTCCGTCATCAAGCAAAAGGTCTTCGCCCGGCTTAACATCGCGGGCAAATTCGGGATACGTGATATACAACCTATCGGCAGTGCAATTACATTCGTTGGTCGTGAAAACCAGCTCATGCCCATCGTGCATCATGGCTTCTTTATCGGCAAAAGCACCGATACGGATTTTTGGCCCCTGCAAATCGCCCAATAGTGCAATATGTGTTCCAAGTTCGGCATTTAAAGAACGAACATGCTCAATTACAGACAGATGATCGCTATATGCACCATGCGAAAAATTCAACCGGAAAACATCAACACCGGCTTTTATGAGTTTATATAGCATTTCGCGGCTCGAACATGCTGGCCCAACTGTTGCAACGATTTTTGTTTTCATATATAAATGTCAAAATTTATTGTTCCTGACCGAATCTTTTATTTCGATGTAAGTAGTCCCGATTTCGGGTACTGCTTTTCGTAATTTCAGTTTTAGCTGTTCTATCAAATCTTCAATATCCGAGCCTTTCATGTTGTCATCAATATCAACCGAAATCAATACCAAATAGCTGTTATCGCCCATTACCATGGTTTGCATACGGTTTATATGCTTTATGTTTTTGTTTGCACGAATCAAGTTTTGGATAATCAACCGTTGCTTTCGGGGCATGCTTTCGCCAACAATAAGGTTTTTTACTTCGGCAATAAGCAAAATGGAAACTGCGAGAAGCAAAAGCCCAACAGTGATACTTCCAATGGCATCGAACATCGGGTGTACCAACCACGCCAAAAGGCTTGAAATCAGCACAACCACCAAACCTGCCATAGCGGCCGAATCTTCGAGCACAACCACGATTAGGCTAACCTGCGTCGATTCCTTGATAGCTTTAAAAAAAGGAAGTTTTGTGGTTTTACGGAATTCCGAAAAGGCTACCTGAAATGATTTGGCTTCAATGACAATGGAACTGAGAAGAACAGCAAAAATCCAGTAAACACTTTTCAGTTCCTCGGGATGCATAATCTTATGCACTCCTTCGTAAATTGAAAATAATGCGCCAACAAAAAACAACAGCACTGCCACCATCAGCGACCAAAAAAACACCTCGTTGGAATAACCAAAACTGTGCGTTTCGTTGGCTTCCTTTTTAGCCCTTTTATGACCTAGAAGCAACAAAACCTGATTAAAACTATCGGCTGTGGAATGTATTGATTCGGCCAACATGGCGGCACTGCCGGTAATAAAAGCCACAATGTATTTTATTACGGCTATTAGCAGGTTGCCTGCCAATGCGAAAACAATTGCTTTGTTCGATCCGTGGGCACTCATTTAGGCTGGGTTTTAGCTTGGGGTAGGTGAAACAATAAATGATAAGAGAATTGGGCGATACAAATATATAGATTTCTGAAATGCTATGTAAATGTGCAAAATCAGATTGGACAAATTATGGCTTTTCACCTTCAAGCAGCAACAATGCTTTCATTGCAGCATCTTGCTCAGCACCTTTAATGGAATAATCGCGCCCTTTGCCCATCGAAACTTTATCGACCAACACATCAACAACATACTGCTTATTATAGCCTTGCCCGACTTCGTTGACAGTCAGAAACTCCACAATCCGCTTTTCGCGTTGCGACCATTCGATAATGCGGCTTTTATAATTGGTGTTGTTGTTTTCGAGTTCGTGAAGGTCGAAATGCTGTTTTATTATTTTTTCTACAATTACCTTCTTACTGAAATCATAACCTTTATCGAGGTAAATGGCACCAATCAAGGCTTCAAATGCATCGCCTTTCATCGAACGATAAACATTGTTGGTTTCGGCACTTACCGTGATAAGCGTGTCGATTCCAATTTTTTGAGACAGTTTGTTCAATTGCGCCCTGCTTACTATGCGCGAACGCATTTCAGTCAAAAATCCCTCATCTTTAAAAGGGAACATTTTAAAAAGGTAGTCGGCAACAATGGCGCTGAGTATGGCATCGCCCAAATATTCGAGCCTTTCGTTGCTCATACGGCTGCCATTGTTAAGCTCAATGGCTTGCGACCTATGACGAAAGGCAAGTTTGTATAAAAAAATATTTCCGGGATAAAACCCGAAAATATTTTTTAGTGCTACGAAAAGATGTTTGTCTTCAGAGAAGGAAACCCTGATATGTTTAATGACGTTGAAAGCCAAAATTATTGGGCAAATTTCTTAAAAATAAGTGTCGCGTTGTGACCACCAAACCCAAAAGTATTGCTCAGGGCAGTATTTACGGTTGTGTGCAAAGCTTTGTTGAAAACATAACTTAGCGATTGATCAACTTCCAAATCGTCAGTAAAATGGTTGATTGTCGGAGGGATAATATTATGCTGTATAGCAAAAATAGAAGCCATTGCCTCAACAACACCAGCAGCACCCAATAAGTGGCCAGTCATTGATTTTGTTGAGTTAACAAATACTTTAGAGGAGTGTTCGCCAAATAACCTGCCTAAAGCTGTAGTTTCGGCAATATCGCCAAGAGGTGTTGATGTTCCATGCGTGTTAACATGATCAATATCATTTGCTGTCATTCCAGCATCGCGTAAAGCCGAACGCATTGCGTTGAGTGCACCCAATCCCTCAGGATGCGGTGCCACAATGTGATGTGCATCGGCACTCATGCCTGCCCCAGCAACTTCGGCATATATTTTAGCCCCTCTGTTGAGGGCATGTTCTAAATCTTCAAATATCATGGCTCCGCCACCTTCGCCCATTACAAAACCATCACGGTCCTTATCGAAAGGACGGGAAGCCGTTGCGGGATCTTCGTTTCGTGTAGAAAGAGCGTGCATGGCATTAAAAGCGCCAACGCCCATAATATTGATAGCAGCTTCGGATCCTCCGGCTACAAAAGCATCGGCCATGCCAAGCCTTATGTAGTTGAAAGCATCAATCAAAGCATTTGCCGAGGATGCACATGCCGAAACTGTTGCAAAGTTCGGCCCCCTGAACCCGTAGCGGATCGAAATTTGACCAGCAGGAATATCGGCAATCATTTTAGGAATCATTAATGGACTAAAGCGAGGTGTGCCATCGCCTAATGCAAAACCCGAAATTTCGTCGAAAATGGTGGTCATGCCACCTATTCCTGAAGCCCAGATAACGCCAACACGGTCGAAGTCCAATTTATCCGAAATCAATCCTGAATCTTCAACAGCTTCACTGGCACTTACCATACCATAAAGCGTGAATGGATCGAATTTCCTGACCTCTTTCCGGTCGAAAAAATTAGTTGGGTCGAAACCTTTGAGTTCACATGCAAACTTCGTTTTGAATTTGGTGATATCAAAACGTGTGATTGGGCCTGCGCCACTAACCCCATTAACCAAGCCACTCCAGAATTCCGGAGCTGTATTGCCTAATGGAGTCAGCGCGCCAAGGCCGGTAACTACTACTCGCCTTAACTTCATCGAATGGGTTTTACTTATTTCGCGTTGCTTTCGAGGTAAGTGATAGCATCACCTACTGTACTGATTTTTTCAGCCTGATCGTCAGGAATAGCAATGTTGAATTCTTTTTCGAATTCCATAATCAGTTCAACGGTGTCTAATGAATCGGCACCTAGGTCGTTGGTGAAACTTGCTGCAGGGTTTACTTCTTTTTCATCAACTCCCAGCTTATCAACGATAATAGCTTTTACTCTTGTTGCAATGTCGGACATTGTTAAACGCTTTAATTGGTTTTAGATTGCAAAGGAATAACAAATTAGCCGATAAAACAATATTTGTGCTGATTATTTTACAGCCCTACTTGTTAAAATATTGTAAATGATTTATTTGCATTTTGGTTTACAGCATTTTGTCTTGCGGGCAATTTTGCAAGGATTGCTTTTTTCTGGTTTTGGGAACCAATTGTTTACTGCCATGTCGAACCAATTTTGTTATTTTGATGTCGCAGAGAATGTACTTTTATAAAAGAATATTTTTTTGCAGAGCCTTTTTGTTCGCATAAATACTGATTTTACCCTCAAACCAATATCATGAAAAAACCTATCAGGTTGGCTATTTTTGCATCAGGCAACGGCAGCAATGCCCAACAAATTGCTGAGTATTTTGCAGGCACGGGCGAAGTACTGATTTCGGCCATTTACTGCAATAATGCTGGTGCTTATGTATTGGAGCGTGCCAGGTTGCTCGGAATACCATCGGTTCTGTTCAACCGGGAAATTTTATACGATTCAACAGCCATATTGCAGGATTTGAAAAGCAAGAAAGTGGATTGGATTGTTTTGGCTGGTTTTTTATGGTTAATCCCAGACTATATTTTAGAAGCTTATCCGCGAAATATCATCAACATACATCCTGCGTTGTTGCCTGCTTACGGGGGCAAAGGCATGTTTGGCATGAAGGTACACGAAGCTGTTATTGCTGCTGGAGAAAAGGAAAGCGGGATAACTATGCACCATGTTAATGGCAAATATGATGATGGGGACGTACTGTTTCAGGCACGTTGCACGGTTAACAATGGGGATACCCCCGAGATGTTGGCTGCAAAAATCCATGATTTGGAATATACTTTTTACCCTCAAATAATCGAAAAAACCATACGGACAAAAAGCTGAAAAAACAGCAGCTAGAGTTTGGTTTTAGTTGTAACGAAGCTGCAATATCAAATGAAAACAAAATTTTGGACTTTCCAGAATTGGGCTGTTTTGTCTGAATTGATTCGATTTGACTGTTTCATTATCATTTATTTATACAAATTTTGGCATGGTGATAAAATAAAGTGGAAAATTTATTTAAAGATGCAATTTATTCTAATTTTGTTAGTGATGAATTTATTTTGTTCTTGACCTCCGGTATGATTAAGAACAAAGGGCATTCACCAAATATCGCCATTAATGTCCAAGCATTTATTCCACAAAACATGAAAAAATCTTCTTGCCGTTTATCAGCATTCTCCTGATTGGCGCTAGTGTGTTTGCACAGGCACCACAGAAGTTCAACTATCAGGCTGTTGCACGCGAAGCAACTGGAAACCTGATTGCCAACCAAAATGTATCATTCCGGATTGGTATATAGCAAAACGGTGCTGGAGGTTCAATAGTCTATCAGGAAATCTATCAAAAAACCACCAATACCAATGGACAGGCAACTTTGGCCATTGGAGGCGGTACCGTAATCTCCGGTAATATTACTACCATCCCTTGGGGCAGCAACAGCTACAATATTATTACAGAAATGGATCCGGTTGGAGGCTCAGCATATATAATGATGGGAACCACGCAATTACTGAGTGTCCCTTATGCAATATATTCCAACACAACAGGTGGCGGTTATTCGGCAGGTTCAGGAATTAATGTTACAGGCACTATTATAACTAATACTGCACCCGACCAAGCAGTCAGCCTTACGCCAGGCACAGGTATTTCCACTTCCGGAATATATCCTAACTTTACCATTACAAATACACAACCCAATACCACCCATACAGGTGATGCCACAGGCAGCAGTGCCCTTACTGTTGTAAAAATACAAGGTAAAGATATTTCCACTGCAGCTCCCACTACCGGACAAGAGTTAAATTGGAACATTGCTTCCCAGAAAGGGTAACCTTCCACTGATAACAATACAACATATACCGCAGGAACTGGTATCAATGTTAGCGGAACAAGCATTTCTAACACTGCGCCCGAACAAACGGTTACCCTCTCAAGTGGTGCAGGTATCAATACAACAGGCACTTATCCCAGTTTTGGCATTACCAATACAGCACCGGATCAAATGGTAGTGCTCACCAATGGAACCGGCGTAAATGCCACAGGGGCTTATCCCAATTTCACCCTTACTAACACCTTGCCCAATACAACACATACCGGTGATGCCACAGGTGGTTCTGCTTTAACGGTTGTAAAAATACAAGGAAATGCAGTTTCATCAACAGCACCTTCCACCAACCAGGCTTTACAATGGAATGGCTCACAATGGATACCGTCTACCCTAACTGCACCATCAGCAGGATGGTTGCTAACCGGGAACAGTGGCACTTCAGCCAGTACTAATTTTATTGGCACTACTGATTTCAATCCAATAATCTTTAAGTTCAGCGGTCAACCATCTGGGAGGATCGATCAATTAAATACATCTTTCGGGCATCTTGCACTTGGGGAAAATACATCTGGATATTGCAATACCGCTATTGGGACAAGTGCGCTTGTACACAATACCGTTGGGTACGACAATACCTCTATAGGCATGCAAACACTTGTTGTCAATACTTCAGGGTATAAAAACACAGCTATCGGGTCAGGGACACTTTTTAGCAATACAACAGGGTATAATAATACCGCTATTGGAGTTAATGCGCTAGATTACAACACAACACGATATGGTAATTCTGCCAGCGGGATGCATGCGCTTTTCAGCAATACTACGGGGATATTTAATACAGCCAACGGATTGACTGCCCTTCAGTTAAATACCACAGGGAGCTTCAATACCGCTAATGGAAACCGCGCATTTTCCTTGAACACAACCGGAAATTCAAATGTGGCATTTGTCGCCAATGCCCTGTTTAGCAATACTACAGGCAGCAACTTAGTAGCCATAGGCGATTCGGCGCTTTACAGCAACATGGGTAGTCAGTCAGTTAGCAATACAGCTGTTGGTTCAAAAGCACTTTTTGCCAATACCTTAGGAAGTGAGAATACAGCCACCGGGTCAAAAGCACTTTATACAAATACAACTGGCCTTGAAAATACAGCAACAGGCAATAGTTCACTTTTCTCAAATATATCAGGTAGTTACGATACCGCTACCGGGTTTTCTGCTCTATACAATAATACAACAGGTTTCCAAAATACTTCCTTTGGATCAGGATCACCTTATAATAACACCACCGGGCATTTTAACACGGCATTTGGATATGCAGCCTTGTTTAACAATAAAGCCAACTTTCGATGTTTAGCAATGGGTACCTATGCTATATATAATGCCGACGACCGTACTTCGGGCAGGGGAACATACAGCACCGCAATAGGGCATGAGGCTCTTAAAGGGGGCATAACTCCATCAGATAACGCCGGGTAATGGAACACCGCTGTTGGCGATTGGGCCATGCTTTCAAATACTTCGGGCCATGCTAACACAGCAACTGGGGTTTCGACATTAAAATTAAACAGCACAGGGTCGAACAACACAGCGTATGGCGCAAATACGCTTGAGGCAAATACAGCAGGGAGTGGCAATTCGGTTTTCGGTTTTTGGACAATGGTTAATAACACCACAGGTAATTCAAATGTTGCTGTTGGTACTGGTGCACTTTATAGTAATACCACCTTAAGCAACCTCGTGGCTATTGGCGATTCAGCACTATTTTACAATGGATTTGGTAAGTGTAGTGGCGACTTTTCGTCACCCCGACACTGCGTGCTGTGATTGGTTTCTTTTTGTTCTCGTTTATTGTCGGGGTGACTGAAAAAGCCGCCCCGACAATTTCCGGTAGTGGTCCCGTGCCCTTTAATCGGAGAGTGGCTTGGAGCCGTGCCCCGACTTGCCCTTAAATTAGCAGTGCCAAAACACAAACAGGGCGCAACTTTTGGTTACGCCCTGTTTGCTTTTGCAACATTAAAGCCTGGCTTACGCAGGGTTGGTTTTAGTTTTGGGTTTCGGTGGGGTGTCGTCAACCTCGAATCCCCAATTGCCTAATGCTTTTGGTTCATCGCGATAAATTCCGGTAAGTACATCGCGGCTTGCTTTTACAGCAGCGTCAATCTGCCCAAGCAAGGCATCGCGTTTTCGATAGAGTTCTTCGGCCTGGCGGCTTAGCGCTTCGGCATCCTCATGGGCTTTTAAACAAATTTGGGTTATGGGGCCAACTTCGCTCCAAGCATTTTTTTGCAATAATTTTAGTGGGGAGCTATCGCCATCTGCCAAATGTTTGTCGTTTACCCTTTTGGCCAGACCGATCAGTTCAGCAGGTTTTTTGGGTATATTGATCCTGATTCGTGGATTTGCCATTTTTGTATCCTCCAATTTTAAATGAATAAATTGTATTTATTGGGTAAGGCCCGGGTTGAATGTTGCAAACACCTTATTTTGATAACAAAATTACGAGTATTTTCATGTTTTTCGCATTTTTTTGCAGCTTTTTTTATGAAATGGGATTGATTTTGATGATTTGCAGCCCGATTTGATAATTTTTAGCTTGATTTCGTGGGTAACGAGCTTGATTTTGGCAATTTGAAGCCCGATTTGATAATTTCGAACTTGATTTCGTGGATAACGAGCTTGATTTCGTGAGCAACGGGCTTGATTTCGTGGATAACGAACTTGATTTCATGGATTTCAAGCCCGATTTGATGATTTCTGGCTTGATTTCGTGAGCAACGAACTTGATTTCGTGGATAACGAGCTTGATTTCATGGATTTCAAGCCCGATTTGATAATTTCGGGCTTGATTTCGTGGGTAACGGGCTTGATTTCGGTGATTTTTTCTATATTGTCGGGGTGACTAAAAAAGTCGCCCCGACAAATCTCGGCACGTGTCGGGGCGACTTTTCCGTCACCCCGACACTGCTTGCTTGCTGTTGTTGGTTTTTTTTTTGGTGTTTATCCCTTTATTGTCGGGGTGACTGAAA
>CAIRHD010000371.1 GCA_903878265.1 uncultured Bacteroidales bacterium
CTAACGCCTGTTACCCGCCAACTAATGGGGTTGGTGGTACTTCGGGGGTTGGGCTTGGGCTGTCGTGCAGCAGGAACATGGCAGAGAGTGCGGCATCGTTTTGAAATACCAATTTGGCGCATTGGCTTACCAAAGCCATTTTTTCCCACACGGAGTTCATGATGCTTATGCGCTTGTTGGAATCCAAGGTGCGGCTTTTTTTTGCTTTTTCCTGGCTTACATCCTGGTTGGCAATGCTATCGGCAAGGGTTTGCAGTGCGGCAATATCGGTTTCTTTCATCCCTTTGGCAAGCAGGGCGTTTTTATATTCGGTTTCCGATGCTTGGGCGAAAGCCATGCGCAGCAGAGTAGGGAGTTTTAGTTTGCTGCCACGTGCCTTTTCGTACTCTGCTTGCCCCATCAGCCGCAGCACGGTGGCGTTTTTGGGGAAAGCAAGCTGTGTGTAGAGCAACAAGGTTTGGTATAGGTTGCGCCCGTTTTCCATCATTTGTTCTAACGAGTCGGTTTCGCCCGTTTGTTTGGCTACCGAGGCATAATCGGGAAGCATGCCCTGGGCTGCTTTTTTGGCTAAGCCCCAATTGTGGGCAAAAGGAGGGCTTAGGTTAGGGAAAAAGCTTACAAAACGGCCTTCGTTTTCGGTAAACAGGGCCCATTGTACATCCGATTGCTGCAACATTACGTTATCGGGCAAGGTTGAAGTGCGTTCTGTTTTTATAACGGTTGATGTTTACATTTAAGTTGAAAAGCTGATATCCTATTTTTATTGATTATGCTGCTGCCGATGGTATTCCTACGCTGGATTGGTAAATAAACTATATTTTTACCAAATGAACAACCACATCGAACTCCTTGCACCAGGCGGTGATATTGATTCCATAAAGGCGGCAATACTTGCTGGGACCAATGCTGTTTATTGTGGGCTGGATAGGTTCAATGCACGAAACCGGGCAGCAAATATCAGCTTCGATGATTTGAACGGGATTTTACATCTTGCCCACAAAAACAATTGCCAGGTTTTCCTCACCCTGAATATTATTGTGGTCGATAGCGAAATTCCAGCTCTTTTTAACCTATTGAACAAACTGATCAATACAAATATCGATGGTGTAATTATTCAAGATTTGGGGCTCTTTTACATTTTATCCAATTATTTTAAAGGTTTGAAAATCCATGCTTCTACACAGCTAACCACACACAACGAAGGTCAAATCAGGTTTTTGAACAGGTTGAATGCAACCAGGGTAAACCTTTCGCGTGAGTTGAATATCCGTGAAATAAAAGCACTAACTGTGGTTGCTCATCAAAACAATATCCTTACCGAAGTTTTTGTTCACGGTTCCAATTGCATCTCATTTTCAGGAATTTGTTACATGAGTTCTGTCCATGGCGGTAATTCGGGAAACCGTGGCAGGTGCAGCCAACCCTGTCGCGATCAGTATGAAACTACGATGAAAGGAAAAGATTTTCCACTAAACCTCAAAGATAATTCGGCTTTTTTGGATTTGAGGGAATTGGCGGATGCTGGTGTTGACTCGTTAAAAATTGAAGGTAGGATAAAGAAGTTCCATTATGTTTATACGGTTGTTGATGCGTGGCGGAAACAGCTCGATGGTTTTTATAATAGGGATGTGGTAAGTGCTGACAATAGTGCGCTTTATAAAGTTTTTAATCGCCATTTTTCAAATACTTTCTTAAAAGGTGACATCAATAAGGATATGTTTATTGATAATCCACGCGATAATTCGGCAATCCGATTATCAGAACTTGATGGCTGTTCCACCGATGAAAGTTTAGAAAAAGCAAAGGGCGACATTTACGACCAACGAACTGAAATAATTACAAAAGTCGAAAATGAAATCAAGCAGTTGAGCATTTCAAAAGCACCAATAACAATAAGTATTTCGGGCAAATCTGGAACGCCTTTAAGCTTATCCGTAAAAACGCCCGACACTTCATTTGAGGTGTTTTCCAATACCAATCTTGCCGATGTGGGAACTGAGGCTTTGAATTATGAAATGATATTTAAACGATTTAAAGTGCTGAATGATGGCGAATATTTCATCGAGCAACTCAACTTGGAAAAGCTCCATCCTAATCTTTATCTTCCTTTTAATGAGCTTACTGCAATCAAAAGGAAACTGTGGCTTTTCCTCAATGGCTCTAAAGAATTTGTTGATCCCACTAAAATACCTGTTTTAAAGAAGCAAAATCTTGTAAGTACAAAACCCACTCTTTCAGTATTGATTTCCGCACCAAATGACTTGTACCATTACCATGAAACTGTTGCAACCATCTATTTTCTACTACCTAATTGCTTCAAAAATGAAAGTTCGGAATATATTGATCTATTCAAAAAGAACGAAAAGGTAATCCCTTGGTTTCCATCTGTTTTGATCGGTGAAGACTTCCATGCCGCAGTTGACCTACTTCTTGGTTTATGTCCAAAAACAATTGTTACCGATAATACCGGAATAGCTTTTGAAGCGTATAAAAATGGGATTCCTTGGATAGCCGGACCAGCTCTAAATATTGTTAATTCCTTTAGCCTTTTGTGTTTAAAAGAAAATTATAATTGCTCCGGTGCATTCATCTCCAACGAAATCAGCAAAATACAGTTGAAGGGGATCAAGAAACCTGATAATTTCAAACTGTATTACAGCATTTACCACCCAATTGTGCTTATGACAAGCCGGCAATGCCTGTTTCATCAGGTAACTGGTTGCACAAAAAACAAAATTGATGATTTCTGCATCCCAAGCTGCGCTAAATCAGCATACATTACTAACTTAAAGAATGAAACTTTCCATATTGAAAAGTCAAAAGGGAATTATCATCGTATCTATAATGAAACCAATTACTTGAATACAGAAATCATTGCAGATTTTCCGGATTTTTTCTCTGGTTTTCTTTTGGATTTAAGATGTATAAATGCTAAAAACAACATAGAACTGGACAAACCTAAGATAATCCAACTTTTTGAAGCTTTCCTAAACGGGAATACGGAATCGGAAAAAGAACTTTTAACATTAATTCATCCTATAACTAATGCGCAGTATAGTAAGGGGATATGATTTTTGATAAGCTACAATTTAAACTTATAGTTCTGGAATCGAGTAAACTGCGCCTGTCCATTCTAAAACTTCTCGTTATTTCACTTAAACGCAAGAAACACAAACATTGCTTTCAAAAAGCAAATTAAAAATGCCATACTTGGTTGCTTTGAAAACTCACAAGCAAACCATACTTTTGTGAACCTGAATTTTACAATGGTATCACTTGAGTAAAATATTATAGCAAAACATCAGTTCCAAAGGCAACTTTTTAATCAGAACAATGAAAAACATTACTACTTTACTTGCAAAAATTACTGAAAGCTACAACAACAGCGCCTTTAAAAAACTGTACGGCAACGACCCTGATGTTTTAGAAAGACAAGCTCAGAGGTATAATGTGGTTCTGAATAAGTTTAAGGAAACCTACCATGGCGAAGAGACAGCCATTTTCAGCTCTCCGGGCCGCTCCGAAATTGGTGGAAATCATACTGATCATAATCATGGCCGTGTGCTGGCCGGTGCTGTAAACCTCGATAATATTGCTGCTGCAGCAAAAAACAACTCCAATGTTATCCATATCTTTTCGCTTGGCTATCCGCCATTCGAAGTGGATATCTCCGAATTAAATCCTGATAAAAACGAGTATTACTCTTCCGCTTCACTTGTGCGTGGCATAAGTTCCAGGATGAAGGCACTTGGATATTCGATTGGCGGATTTAACGCGGTAATCGATGGGGAAGTGCCCAAAGGTTCAGGCTTGAGTTCGTCAGCTTCATTTGAAGTGTTGATTGGCTCTATTATAAGTTGCCTTTTCAACGATGGGAAACTTGACCCGATCACAAATGCAATAATTGGGCAATATGCCGAGAATAATTTCTTTGGAAAACCTTGTGGTCTTATGGATCAAACAGCCTGCGCCGTGGGTGGTTTTATCACGATTGATTTTGAGGATCCTTCGATGCCAATCGTTAAAAAAGTAAACTTTGATTTCGCATCAACTGGTTTTTCGCTTGTAATTACCGATACAGGAGGAAACCATGCCGATTTAAATGATGAGTATGCGTCAATACCTGCCGAAATGAAATCCGTTGCCAAAGAGCTGGATGTCAAGGTTCTTCGTGAGGTAACCCTCGAACAAATTGTGGATGCCGTACCTGCGCTGCGTGAAAAAACCGGTGATAGGGCGCTCCTTCGCGCTTTTCATTTTCAGGGCGACAACCAAAGGGTCGTTAGGCAGGTGGAAGCTCTCGAACAAAACGATTTCCCAACTTTCCTGCAATTGGTTATTGATTCAGGCAATAGTTCATTTATGTATAACCAGAATGTTTTCCCTGTCAATAATGTTAAGGAACAAGGTGTATCTTTAGCCTTGGCACTCAGCGAAATGATACTTAAAGGTCAGGGCGCTTGGCGGGTACATGGCGGAGGTTTTGCAGGGACAATACAGGCTTTTGTGCCCCAGCATTTGTTGGTTAAATACATTTCGACACTCGAACATATATTCGGAGAGGGTGCGTGCAAAAAGCTCTTTATCCGAAATTCAGGTTCTGTGAAGGTCGAATTATAGGTGATTAAATCCTTCGATAACAAGCAGTTTGAGCAGGGATTTCTTCTTTTTTTTGATGAATGATACACTAATTATTTTCTTTTCAAAACAATAAGTTCAAGATTATGGTTGAGACTTTTACACTGGGTTTTTTAGATTATGCCATCATGGCGATTTATTTCTTTTTTGTGCTTGGCATTGGTTGGGCACTAAAGAAATACATGAAATCAAGTGCGCAATTCCTCGAAGGTGGGCGGAATATTCCATCCTGGATCACAGGATTAGCTTTTATTTCGGCTAACCTCGGCGCTCTCGAAGTTTTTGGGATGGGCGCATCTGGTGCCAAATACGGTTTAATGACAGCTCACTTTTACCTTATCGGCGCTATCCCTGCCATGATTTTTTTGGCTTTGTTCATGATGCCGTTTTATTACGGTTCCAAAGCCCGATCGGTTCCAGAATACCTTAAACTGAGGTTCGATGAAAAAACCCGTGGCTTCAATGCCTTCTCGTTTGCCATTATGACTATTTTCGCATCCGGCATATCCATGTTCGCGCTGGCTCGCTTGATGGAAGTAATGCTTCATTGGAATTTTCATTACAGCATTATTGCGTCAGCGGTTATTGTTTTGGTTTACACCTATCTTGGAGGGTTAAAATCAGCAATATACAACGAAGTGCTCCAGTTTTTTCTCATTGTCATAGGTTTTTTACCGCTTGTAATTATTGGCTTACAGGATGTTGGCGGCTGGGATGGCCTTACCATGAGGCTCAACGAAGTAGCCGTTCAGAAGGGTTATGCGGCTGGAACCTGGACAAGTATGTGGAAATTCATGGGATCGGCTGCTTCCAATCCTATGGGTGTTGATTGGATGGCTATGTTTATGGGTCTTGGTTTTGTGCTGGCATTCGGGTATTGGTGTACCAACTTCCTGGTTGTGCAACGTGCCATGGCTGCAAACTCCATGTCGGGGGCCAGGCGCACTCCACTTATCGGAGCTTTGCCCAAAATGTTTCTTCCAATACTGGTTATCGTACCAGGAATGATTGCCATAGCTCTTATGTCTTCCCCAGATAAAGGCCTGATTTTGATTGGGAACAACGGGCAAATGGATTACAATATGATTATCCCTACCATGCTGGTGCATTATTATCCAACAGGTTTGCTGGGTTTAGGGATAACTGCACTTATGGCTTCCTTTATGAGCGGTATGGCCGGAAATGTTACTGCCTTCAATACTGTGTTTACCTACGATATTTATCAATCCTACATTAGGCCAGGGAAATCAGATACCCATTACCTCAAAGTCGGTCAGTTTGCTACCATTTTTGGCGTTGCGGTAAGTATAGCTGCTGCGTATGTTGCTGCCAATTTTAACAACATCATGGATTTCCTCCAGTTGATTTTTGCCTTTGTAAACGCTCCGCTTTTTGCCACATTTATGTTGGGCATGTTCTGGAAGCGCACAACCGGCAACGCTGCGTTCTGGGGTTTGTTGGCCGGAACAACTGCTGCAGCACTGCATTACAGCCTCACAATTGCCGAGGGTAAAGGGGGGTGGTTGGCACAATGGGTCGAATATCCAAGCGGTATGGCGCAAGGTTTCTGGACAGCCATGTATGCCTGGACTGTTTGTTTTGTGATTACAATTGTCCTCACTTTTTTCACCAAACAATTAAAAACTGATGATGATTTGCGTGGGCTGGTGTACTCGCTTACACCCAAAACCCACGATGAGACAGGCATCGTTTGGTACGAAAAACCTGTGGTGATGGCTGCTATAATTGGAACAATAAGTATAATATTAACAATCATTTTCTGGTAGGAGGAAAAAATATGGATATTCGGATTCCCATTGGGCTGCTATTTGCGATCCTTGGACTTATTTTGGCTATTTTCGGGCTTTTTACGATAAACGATACTGAATTGTATGCCCGTTCGCTTGGTAAAAACATCAATTTATGGACAGGTATTGCAATGCTCGCATTTGGAGGAATGATGTTATATTTCGCAACCAAGAAGAAAAAAATATCCTCATAGGATACCTTGCGGGGTATTTACAATGTTGTATGAACAACTTGCAGAATACTGCCTAACCATAAAGTGCTGGTCAAATCTGCAGCTTAGGTATTTGGTTGAACGTGGACTTCATGCTGGGAACTACTCATCAGTGGTGAGTACCAATAAAACATTTGTTTATATACTACTCATCAGTGGTGAGTACCCATCAGACACTTGTCTATATACTACTACTTATTGGTGAGTACCCATCAGACAGTTGATTATATACTACTCCTCATTGGTGAGTACCCATCAGACAGTTGATTATATACTACTCCTCATTGGTGAGTACCCATCAGACAGTTGATTATATACTACTCCGTAACGGTGAGTACCAATAAAACATTTTATTATATAGTACTCCTCAATAGGGAATACCCATAAAATAAGTGTATAGCTTATGTTTTCATCAAAAAGGTAATATCATCTGATGATTTATATTCAACAGGTTCCTTACCGTGTACAAACAAGCGCATCGTCCTATTCCCAAGGAGTTGCAAGTTATTCCCATCAACCAGCAATGCAGTGGCTTCGCGCAGCCCAACCACAATTACATTTGTATTTAGTGCCTGAAACTCGTTGATGCGTTGTTCGCGTGTTTCGCCACCGTGCCCTTCGGGATTGGCATCGAGGTAATGTGGGTTTATCTGAAATGGTATAAGGTTCAAGGTTTTAAACGATGCAGGTTGAATGATTGGCATATCATTGGTGGTGCAAAGTGTAGGGCAAGCCACGTTGGAACCTGCACTCCAACCAATAAACGGGATGCCTGAAAGAGCTTTTTCACTAATTGCAGCCATTATTTGGGTTACGTGCATCATTTGCACAAGCCGGAACGTGTTTCCACCTCCTACAACTATACATTCTGCTTGGCTTACAGCCAAAACAGGGTTATCGCTAGTGTGTACCGATTCCACTGTGCATCCCCACTTACCGAACACACTTCGAACGCGGCTTGTATAATCGTCCCAACTAGTGGTAACACCTGCATAAGGTACAAACATACAAGATTTTATGTTGTTGTTGGTAATAAACCGGCTGATGATTTCCTGTGGCCAGCCTAAATATTCTTCCCCTTGATTGGTGGAGTTGCTTAATAAAAGTAGTTTCATTGTATAAATGGTTTTAGATGGCAAAGATATGGGTTTTGTTGGTTGGTTTATTGGCGACCATTGGGCAAAATTGAAGCGTTTATTGGCGGACACTGAGCGGTGTTATAGTGTTGATTAGCGGCAACAGAGCGCAGTCGAATTGATGATGGGTTGTTGAAAGTAGGTAGGCGTAGCCAAACCCACTAAACATATCGGAGTGATGATTGGCCCTTCGGAAATCATTTGTCGATTTCAGTTTTCGGGTTTGCTTAATTGCCTGAAATCCATATTGATTTTTCCATATATCCTTGCTGCAACATAGCTGCATTGAACGAATGAATAATATTTGGGTGGATTTATTGCCATTCGTTTACTTTTGCATATTTATCATTTACATGCAAAAAGGAATTTACAATCGGGGTGCAATACTAATGCTTTGGATAACAGCGGCAATATGGGGTTTTGCCTTTGTGGCCCAGCGTGCCGGAATGGAATTTATTGGGCCTTTTACATTCAATGGCATCCGGTTTCTATTGGGGAGCGCTTCGTTGCTTCCTTTACTGTTTTGGATGAAATACAAGCACAAAGCGCCTGCTGCAAAATCAGTAAGTATTATTAAAGGTGGCATGTTGGCAGGCATTGTACTATTTATTGGAGCCTCACTTCAACAGGCCGGCATGGTATATACCGACGCGGGGAAAGCCGGGTTTATTACTGGGTTTTATGTAATACTCGTCCCGCTTATTGGGATATTTATCGGACAGCATATCACCAAATTATTGTGGGCTGGGGCATTAATTGCTTTGGCCGGTTTGTACCTCTTGACTATAAACGGCCCATTTGTACTGCAAAAAGGCGATTTGCTTATACTGTTAAGCGCATTTTTCTGGGCAATCCATGTTCAACTCATAAATAAATTGGTCGATACCCACGCCGCTTTGCCGCTTTCGGCATTTCAGTTCGCCGTTTGTGGCATTTTAAGCCTGTTTACAGGATTTGTTTTTGAAACAATAACATTAAATTCAATACTCCTGGCGGTTTGGCCCTTGCTTTACGGCGGATTGATGTCGGTTGGAATTGCCTACACCATGCAGGTTGTGGCCCAGCAACATGTTCACCCTGCGTATGCTTCAATAATATTAAGTTTTGAAACGGTTTTTGCTGTTGTCGGAGGTTGGCTTTTGCTAAATGAATTGCTAAGTCTGCGCAATCTCGCAGGATGTATGCTTATGTTGGCGGGTATAGTGATAGTGCAGGTTTGGGGAAACAAACGATGAATAAATGTGTTTTTATTGAGTTCACTCCGAAATGTCTTTTTTTTGACACATAGTGTTATACAGTACTTGCTGAAGTGGCACAATGTCTCGAAATGGCACTAAGTTTATAACATCGATAACAATCCTTTGTAAACCTTGGTATCATCGTGACTTAATGGCGCTTCATTATTTTGTAATTTTGGAGGGGATTCACACATATCGAATAAACAACTAATAATTACCCTTATGTTTTCAAAAGAAACCTATATCAGCCGTCGCGACAAACTCAGAAAATCAATAGGTTCGGGTTTGATCCTGTTTTTAGGGAACGACGAAAGCCCTATGAATTATGCCGATAATGGCTACCATTTCAGACAGGATAGCACTTTTCTCTATTTCTTTGGGTTGAATCATCCATATCTGGCTGCCACAATGGATTGTGATTCAGGCGAAGAAGAAGTTTTTGGCAACGATCTTACTGTTGAAGATTTTGTTTGGATGGGGCCGCAGCCAACTATTGGCATACAATCAGCTCAGGTTGGTGTTGCCAAAATAGGGGATTTGGATTCTTTGGTTGTTCTGTTGAAAGAAACCCAAAATAGAGGCAGGAAAATCCATTTCCTTCCTCCATACCGTGCCGAGAATAAGATCAAGCTTTTCGAATGGCTTGGTGTTCTGCCGTCCGAAGCAAAGGCAAAAGCTTCCCTCGAACTTATTATGGCGGTTGTAAACCAAAGGAATTACAAATCAGTAGATGAAATCCACGAAATTCGTAGAGCTTGCAATATAAGTGTAGATATGCATACACTTTCGATGCGGATGGCAAAACCGGGAGTTTCCGAAGCCCGGATCGCGGCTGCGGTATATGAGCTTGCATTGACTGCGGGCTGTCAGATTGCTTTCCCAATAATAGCAACTATCAATGGGCAAACGCTTCATAACCATTATCATGGAAACATTTTAAAAGAGGGTGATATGTTCCTGTTGGATGCTGGTGCAGAAACAGCTATGGGATATGCCGGCGATTTATCGAGTACGGTTCCCGTTAACGGCAAGTTCACCACACGGCAAAAGGACATTTATTCAATTTGTCTCGAAAGCCATAACACTGCTATAAGCATGTTGAAGCCTGGCATTCCTTTCAAAGAGGTATATTTTGAGTCGGCAAGGGTTATAATCCGTGGGCTGAAGAACCTTGGGCTTATGAAAGGCAATGTTGACGATGCTTTGGCAAATGGCGCTCATGCCCTATTTTTCCCTTGCGGATTGGGGCACATGATGGGTTTGGATGTACATGATATGGAAGATTTGGGCGAAGTATATGTTGGATATGATGGGGAAGCAAAAAGCACGCAATTCGGTTTAAAATCACTTCGTCTGAGCCGTACTTTGGAAACAGGCTTTGTTTTTACTATCGAACCTGGCATCTATTTTATTCCCGAGCTGATCGATCAATGGAAAGCAAAAAACCATAATAGCGAATTTATAGATTATGATAAAGTGGAGGGATACAAAAACTTTGGTGGCATAAGGAATGAGGAAGATTTCCTGATAACAGACACAGGATACGAACTTCTCGGCAAGCCAAAACCGAAAAGAATTGAGGATGTTGAAGATGAATGGGCAAAAGGCTGAGGTTTGATAAGGTAAATGTGAAGATTATAATAATGGTTTTCTTTTTTATTGGGAAATTGTAAAAGCATGTATGCCATCAACCTCAATACAAATGGGATTAGCATAGTGCAATTTAATCACTGCTCCACAACTTTTGTCCCTGATCCAATACATTCATAAAATCATTCTTGCATCTGAATTGTTAGGCAAATTTTTAGGCAAATGAAAAAGGGTCTCAGAAGTAAAACCTTCTGAAACCCTTGTCTTTATTTGTGGGAGCACATGGATTCGAACCAAGGACCCTCTGCTTGTAAGGCAGATGCTCTGAACCAGCTGAGCTATGCTCCCTTTTGTAAGAGGATGCAAAAGTAGTCAAATATTTTAGACGACCAAATTCTTTGACATAAATTTTTAAATATTTTTATCGGAATAAACCACTTTGCCAGCAATTGTTTTGTTACTGTTTTCAATTTGGAATTAACATCTATACTATCAGACAGTTAACCAATCAGGCTTACGCGATTTTTAAAAATCGGAATAAAGATTTCGAAGCCCAGTTCGTATTCCGAAATAGATATACTGCATCTGCTTGTCCCATTGCAGGTTTTGTTCTTTCCGTATCGTTATACCTGCTTCAATTCTCATGTTGGTGCGCCTATTGAGCAAGTACGAAAAAGCAACATCCGTGATGGTAAGATTGGTTTTCAAGCCTTGCCCGATTTCATTTCCAAACTCGTTAACACGTTTATCATAAGGTATAAAGATGTTCTTTCCAAAATCCTTGCCTGCGGTGTCAATCCCATACATGGCAAAATTCATCTTGATATTTGCCATCCAGTTTCCTCTGGTATAGGAAGCCATGGCAACTAATTCCCTGAAATTGGCACCCATCGGGTGTGCCAAAGGTTGGCTATAATGACCATAAGCCTCAGTAGTTGTGCTATGCGTGTAGGTATAAGGCCGAGCTTGGTTGTATTCTGCGCGCGCGTTTAAACTTGGGATATTGAAGAGGTTCCAACCCGAAACCCCAATTTGGTATCCAAACTTGTTGGCCCACCACCCATCGTTTGCCTTTATATGTTCCAATTTGAATTCATCTAATAATACCTGTCCATATATATTAAAGTGCTTATTGATCCTGAAACTCATGGTGCCACCCATAAGTGCATTATCCGGCGAGCCAAATGATTCCTCAACCGGACGCAGAAGAATAACTGGGTTCAAATACTGTACATCAAAACCCCGATGCCCCGTGCTATCGGCATTTTCCCACACAATAGCATCAAAAAGCCCAATGTTGAGCCTTTTCCAAAGGGTAAATTCCAGATAATGCATGGTAGCCCATTTACGGTCGTAGCCAAATTGTGGCGAAAGAGATGAACTTCGGTCAATAAACTGGTTGTAAAGCACAGTATATTTAACTTTTTTAAAATTAGCAGTCAGTTTCATATACGGATAACTGAACGAGGCATCGGATAAAAGCATGGAACGATAACCTTCGCCGATAAAATTTTTCCCATAACCCATCGTCATATTAACATGTTTCGATGGGCTAAAGCTCACATAACCATTGCTGTAAAAATAATCAACGCCTTTTTCTTTAAAGGATTTATAACCACCTTGACCTGGTATTACTCCAGTTTTGGATATAAATTCAGAAGGTGATGATGGGAAAACGGCTTGGTTTTCGTATAATTCCGAATTAAAAGATACGGTATTGCCAAGAGTCCCTGTAACAGTAATGCCGCGGCTGTTGACCCATGTGTTTTTGGATTCTTTAAAATCGTACCCAATTCCGAAGTTGAAAATGGGGTCAGCGGTAATCGAGAATTCTTTTGTTTTATACCTAATCAGGTTTTCGTTGAAAAGTTTCCGAAGAAAGAAGGTATTCTTGTTTTTCGAATTAGCAACCACAGGGTAAATTACGGCATCTGCATTTACAGTGCTGTCAATATCCTGGATCAGCAGTGGTTTCATTGACGTGAGCATCGAAATATTATTCTGCTGGTTATTTTGCACCACAAGCGAATAATAATAATTGTCCAATGGGATATACTGCCCGAAACCAAGAAAAGGCATGAACAATAAAACTATCGCGCTGATTAGTTTTGCTTTAGACATAATTGTTATAATTTGGATTTAGAGGCAATGTTTTGCTTAATGTTTTTTACACCCTTATTTTTTCAATCCTAAACTGAAGAAAATGTTTATACTTAACAGCTTTGTTAAAATGAATTTGTAAATACCTGGGTGAAAAGTATCAATAAAAAAAGATAAAATATTTCCAGCGTATTACAGTTGGAATCAGACAGGTTTGCTTGTTTCCTCAAGCTGTGTTTTTAAACGCATAAGCCTATTTCTGAGAATCAACATTGCAAGAACAGACATTGCCACTCCAAAAAACACCAAACTGAAAACTATGGTTGAATTGCCGAGTGAGTTGAAATAGTAAGCATAAGCAATAATGGCAACATTGAAAATGACCAAGATAAGTGTTGAGCGAAGGTGTGAGAAACCTAAATCGAGAAGAATATGATGAATATGTCGCCTATCAGCTTTAAATGGGCTGCCTCCGCGGTAAACACGAACAGTAAAAACCCTCAGCGTATCAAACATTGGGATAAAAACCACTGCAAAAGAAAATGCCGGACCAGCTACAAAATGAGGCTTTATGTATGTAAGAGCGTTTAATTCGTTAAACCTGAATACCAATACCGTCATAGCGAAACCAAGTATAAGCGAACCTGTGTCGCCCATAAATATCTTGTTTGTTTTGCCAAAGGCATTGTAAAGGAAAAATGGAATAATAGCACCTAAAATGGTGAAGGACAGCACTGCATACTCCCACTCGTTGATAGAAATAAAATAAGAACCGAAAACCAGGCTTCCCAACATGGCAATGGAAGATGCAAGCCCATCAATGCCATCAATAAGGTTAAATGCGTTAATTATCACGATACCAGCGAACAAGGAAAGTAATAGGCTCACATAATAGCTTAATTGGTGTATCCCAAACATGCCTTGCATATTGTTGAGCCTTACATCCCCAATCACTATTAAAATAAGCAAAGCGACAATTTCGGCAATTAATTTCTTTTTAGCAGAAATATCGAGCAAATCGTCTTTCATTCCTATAAAGAAAATCAAAGTGAAGCCTGCTATTATAGTAGGAAGTGCGGAAAGGTTGCTCGAAAACCCACCACCATTCATGCCGCATGTGTTGATAAGGGTGAGGCTAACAATTACAATAGTTGCATAAATGCCAAGACCTCCCAGAGTTGGAGTCGAGGATTTATGAAGCTTCCTATCATCAGGTACGTCGAATAGTCTTTTGGCCCGGGCAATTCGGAGGATTACAGGAATAGCGTAAAAATTAAAGCCAATAGCAATTAAAAATGCAATCGCCGTACGATATTCCGGTCTAAAGTAATGAAAGAAGAAGTTAGTAAACGATTGCATGAAGGGACTTAATTTTCAATTCGGTGATAAAGCAAATGTACTATTGGAAAGATTAGTCAGGGCAAAAGTTGAAATCGACAAGTTAAATGCTGCATTATACGCATCACTCATCGTATTTTGCAAAGGTAAATCAAAAATTTTTAACCAACAAATTCTCTGCTTAATTTTGCGGACAATCGCAAGCTTATTAAACCTACCAAAAGCGTTAATGTTCATTTAAAAACATCAAATTCAGGTTATTGCTTTGACAAAAAAAAGGCAAAAATCAGTTGCAATTTTAAGACAACAATTAATAATTATTGGATTAATTTTAGGTTTTATAAATGTACAACGGGAACTGTTGCCCAATCAATTGATAAATCCGCTGTATTTAAGTCGGTAAAGGAAAATTCGCTGATCCAGCGTTCCAATTTTTGTTGAGAACTATGAAGCCCGTAATACGCCCTGAATTTCCGGTAAGGATTCAAATCGCGAAGTATTGGTTGGTTTCTGTCGAAGTCGCGAGGGTGAAAATAACTCATTACATACTGTGAATCATGAGTATAACGGTTTATTAAACTGTAAGGCCAAAACCTAAAATAGCCACCACCAGTAAGCACAGTCCTTATGCCCATGAGATGGTTGTAATTTATGGGGAATTCTTTTATTGAGATGCCGTTGCGCTGTATGATGCAAGGCGAATTATGCGGAAACGATGGCATTCCACCATGGGCACGCGCTGCCGGAAAGATACTCGAATCGGTGTCGATACCTGCTTCTGCCATAATTTCTAAAGCCCAAAGGCTTTTATTTTTGATTGAAAACCCAGGTGCGCGGTATTTTTGAACTTTGTAACCCAACTGATCTTCGAGAATACCAATATTTTTAAGCAAATCTTGCCTGAATTCATCCGGAGTTTGTTGCCAAACTAATTGATGTCCATACGAGTGCATGCCAATATCATGCCCGGCATTGGCAATTTCATTAACTAAACCAGGATTTTTTTTTGCCACCCAACCAATAATGAAGAAAGTGGCTTTCTGATTGTGTTTTTCGAGAAATTCGAGTATATTCGCTGTGTTCTGCCTTACCCGAGGCTCATAATCCTTCCATTGCACTTCATTTCTGGTCGAACGATGTTCCAGAAAATGATACCAGTCTTCAATGTCAAAGGTAAGTATGCGCATGAATTACGGATTTTATCAGCGGTGGCAAATGTAAGGGTAAAATAAATATAATGAGTTATAGTATTGAAACGTTTTGGGAAGGAAAATTGTTTTTATTCGGATAAAGTTTCGGGTGGAACTAAGAGTGTAAGCCATGTACTTTAAAACCCGCATTCTATTTCTAATAAAACCATCCTGATACAACAGGCCCTAATTGTTTTGCCACACGGTATGGCAATAACTTCCACAGATTTACAAGGAATTGGAATTTTCGGATGTTCGTCCCTTGTGGGTGCGAATAATTCCAATAAAGCTGCAAATCGTGCCCGCCCCATTGCTGTTTGAATTTATGCACGCCACTATCGATTGTACTGCGGCCAAACGAAAATTGCGCCCCTTTGCCCTCAATAGAATACCGGATCATTTCCCAATAAAAGCCATAAGAAATATAAAGTTTGTTGTATCGCACTAAAGTAGAGACCCAACATGCCTCGTAAAAACCTTGATATTCAAGCATAAATGCCGCACCAACTGGCTTCTGCTCCAAGTAGGCACACCAAATCCTTGCTTCGCCATTGCAGTATTTTTCGATCAAAGCCAAAAACCAGGATAAAGGCTGCGCTGGCGAGCCAAGTCGGTGCATGTTGTGTGAATATACTTCATAAAAGTCGGTAATAAGTTCAGATTTGCCACTGATAAATTTGATGTTGTTGGAAGCGCATTTTCTTATTTTCCTTCTCAGGTTTGAGCTGAATTGCTGGAATTGCAGATCGGTATTGGCCTCAAGCGGCAAAAACGTTGTTGCTTTATCAGAAAAAGTAAATGCTGAAATTTTTGTTGACAGGCGCCATTCACATACAAAACCTTGCTTTTTTAAAGCTTGCAATAAATCTTCTGCTATATCAGAATCTATTGTTGGTCCATACGAAAATTGGGGCAACATAACTATTTTTTGCCCTTTCCGACAAGCACCAATAGAAACCGCATCCTCGTTATCTGTAATAAATTTGATTTGTATCGCTTCCCAACCAAATACGCTGGCAATTATCCCAGGCAAACATGGGTTATCCCCAATAGTAACACTTCCAACATTGTGCTCGACAATGCCCGAAAACTTGCTTGCCTTGGTAATTTCGAGAAGCATTATTTAGTGAAACGGTTATTGATTTGAATCAGAAGGTGTTTTTTTACAATAATTCACGAATTTCCAAAAAAGCCAACCTGGAAAAAACCCGAGGCTGTTTGCAAGTTCGTCGCTCAGGTCGAACGAACGGCCTAAAAAACTGATGCGTTGCAACGTTTCCATAAGTAAACCATAAGCTACCACCACCAGGAAAGGGATAAGTTGTTTGTACCCTGTAAATTTTAACGGCCAAGCCCACAGCATCAAAAAGGTGAACCCGGCGTACATCCCGGAATGTATAAGTTTATCGGCATTCAGGAAAAGAACCACATCGGGCAAACCATCCGATGGCCATAAGCTCAAAGCAGTGATTAGCGCGAGATATAAAAAAAAGAGTGTTTTTTTGAACATGTTTATACTCAAATCCATTCGGCTTTGATATTGATTGCAAAGGGTTTTAATTGCTGCATATTAAGGTTAACAAATTGCAACAAATACTCGATTGATTCAAAAAAAAACGGCTAAATGCTATTGCCTTTTTTGACTGCTTATTTAACAGATATCGTGGCTTTTTCAAAATACCTTTTCATGCCACCGTATTTCTCGACCCAAATCACCCAAAGCACGAAAATTATAAAGTAATAAATGGGCCTCAAAACCCATAAATGTATAAAATCCCAATGTTGTGGCCAATATAACATGGCAAAGCTCAATGCAACAATACGTACAATATTAAAGAGGAACATGGACAACATACCCATCGGGATATACCAAAGTTTCTGTTTCCATGGGCCGGGAAACAGCAGAAACAATACCAAAACTTGCCACATTTGCTTAAAGCCTGAGCAACTTTCGTTGACGTTTATACCTGTATTGTTGTCGTTGAAATGGATAACATTGGGCGAATACAATAAAACATCCATCCTGAAAACATGCACATCCAACCACGCACTTGCGTGATAAATGGTTCCGGATAACCAATTTGCAGCGGCAGTAAAAGCTGGCGAACCTGCAATCTGACCACTGAAGGTCCACCAAAGTTCATGGAAGCCATACGTTATTACTACAAAAATGAGAACATCGACCAATGGCCACAAACGTTTTTCAGTTAGATATTTTATTGCTTTTTCAATCATTTTGCCTTGTTTTAGGGTGCTAAAGTACTAAGTTTTTTAAACTATTCAAAACCTGAAAACCAGTCCTTTCGATTTGATACTGTTTTAACGGGCTCATTATGGTTCGGTTTTCTTATTCAGGTTGTAAGTAAAACGGTTGTAAATCGTTCATTAACAATGATGGGCGAGTTTTGACTTTACTTAAATTTATTCTCAGCAACAGAACATGATGCAGCCTTAAATCAATCCTTCACCTTGTTCAATCCCATTGCTTTGATCACAAAATCTGGTAAGTGTTTTGCTGGGTTCCGTTTGCGGAGGTCAAGATACCAACCGAGTTTTTTAAGTATCGGAACTTTATGGGTCTCGACAAATTCGATTAAAGTGCCATCAGGATCTTCGATGTAGGAAAAATGGCCTGCAGCTTCGCCCATATCGAAACTGTTGCCTTTGTGGTTGGCAAAACTGTCAACGGTAAATGGAAACCCTCGTTTGGCACATGCGGTGTTTAGGGCTTCCATCCCTTGAATGTCATAACATAAATGGATAAACCCTAAGTCGCCCCAAAACCTTCCTTCGTAGATTTTGCGTGGAACGCGCCCTTCAACTTGCACCAATTCGATTTCGCTGTTGCCAAACAAACGGCCAAAAGCGCCCAAACGAGGCTTGCTGTTTTGCAAAAGCACCCTTCGGCAAATTGATTCACCACCATTTAGGGAAACCAAATCCGGGAAATTCCCTTTTTTATCCGAAACAATTTTATCATAACCGAGAATGTCGGAATAGACTTTCATCGATTTTTCGATATCCGTAACCCCAATTACCACCCCATAAACCGAGCCGGTATGTTTTTTCTCGTTGCTGAACCAGTTTTGCGATTCGATGACCTGAAAAATATTATTGTATGGATCAGTCAGAAAGAAGTGCAACCGCCCGCTAGGATCCTTCGCTATAGTACTTACCGTGAGCTTTTCATCGGTAAAATAGGCGTGGGTTTTGTGTATGTCGCGCGCTTTTATTTTAGCAACAAATATCCCCAAATCGCCTAAAGCGGGAACAAAAAGAGGTGCTTGCGGGGTGCGATCCGTGTATTGCCATATCTCGAAACCACCACCGCCACTGAGGTTCAAAGCAAGTATGGCATGGCGTTTCTGTGGCATTCCTCCCGTATAAGGAAGCATAAGTGAAGCTGTTGCGCTTTCTTCAAAAACCTTGATATCCATACCCAGGTATTTGCGGTACCAGTTCCATGCTTCCGCAACATTTTGCACACCTATGCCAAGTTGTTGTATTCCGCTTACTATTACTTGATTCATTTTTTAAAAGTTTTTGGGGGTTAGGATTTGGGGGTTAAATGAGTTGAAAGGGTGTAATGCTTCGCGTTCAATGTTCAAAGCTTCGCGTTCAAGGTTCAAACAGACCGGCCACTGATATTGTCGAAGTGCAATGCTTCGCGTTCAATGTTCAATGCTTCGCGTTCAAGGTTCAAACAGACCGGCCACTGATATTGTCGAAGTGCAATGCTTCGCGTTCAAGGTTCTAAGAGAGGTGTTCAATGTTCAAAGATTAGTGTGAAGCATCCAAAGATTGGTGTGAAGCACCCAAAGATTGGTGTGAAGCACTCAAAGATTGGTGTGAAGCACTCAAAGATTGGTGTGAAGCACCCAAAGATTGATGACGAGCTGCCAAAGATTGATGACGAGCTGCCATAGATTGGTGTGAAGCATCCAAAGATTGATGACGAGCTGCCATAGAGTCAGTGCAAGAGTTCAAAGATTAGTTTTCAAGGTTCAATGCTTATCAAATGGCTGGTTACTGTGCTTGTCGAAGTCAAAAGATCCACATTCGAATGTTCACTTGTTCTATTGTTCAAATGTTCTATTGTTCAAATGTTCTATTGTTCAAATGTTCCATTGTTCAAATGTTTTTCTGATCAATTTTCTTATACTTACAATAAACCTACTAAACAAATCGCTCACTGTCTTTATTACGCTTATGCATTTGGATCAATCCGCAAAGCAATCCAGTAAAAGAGCCATGGGGCGAATCGCTTTAAATAGGGCATAATTACTTCTTTTTTGCCGATTATCACTTGTTTCTTGTTCTTTATTATTGCCCTGACAATTTTTGAAGCACAAAATTCTGCCGTAACACCTTGCTCTTGCCCTTTGTCCATTTTCCCATGTTTGCCGCCGGTCGAAGTGAGTGCATGGTACGAAATATTGGTATTCACCCTGCCAGGACATACCATCAATACGTTTATGTTATCTTTGTTATGTTCGAGCCTAAGAGTTTCAAAAAATCCATGAAGCGCATGTTTGGCTGCACAATACATGGAGCGTTGCGGAAATCCAAACAAACCCGACAAACTGCTTAAAACAACGATTGTTCCACCTCCATTTTTAACAATAAAAGGAAGGATTTGCTGTGTCAATGATATATGGCCCCAAAAATCGGTTTCCATAATCCGCCTCGATACTTCCAAGGGTGTGTCAATTATCAACGAACGCTGACCAATACCCCCATTGTTGACCAATATATTTATTTTGGGAACCAGGGATTGGGCAATTAAAACACTCTCAGCAATTTCCTTTTCATTGGTAAGATCGAAAGGCAAAACATGGACTTCTGCGCCCAGTTTTTTGCAGGCAACGGCCACGCGTTCAAGCTGCAGCGTATCCCTTCCCGAAAGAATCAACACTGTACCTGCTTGTGCCCATAGGTTTGCCAATGCTTCGCCAATTCCTGACGAAGCACCTGTTATCCAAATAGTCCTTGAATTTGCCATTTAGTTATTCCAATTATTAATGCCGCGGTAAGGCTGAAAACGAATAAATGTTTGGTTTTTGATGAGATTAGAATTGCCAAACCTCCTGATTTGAAATTTACGGAGTCTTTTCTTTTTTGTTTTTCTCCAATGCTTCTTCCCGTTTACTGATCACATTGCCAATTTCTTCGATCATGAGGAATTTTGTCAGTATTTTTTTGTCTTCATCGAGAAGGTACATTATTGGGGTACTGCGTATATCGTACAAGGTATGGTAATTCCCGCTAAGGCTGAGATGTCCGTTTACATTTAACCACGACATATTGTTTTTATGGATAAATGCCTTCCATTTAACCAAATTGGTATCGGTGCTCACGCCAAATATCTCAAAGCCATATTTTGAATGGAACTCTTCGTAAAACTTGAGCACTTTTGGCATCTCCTGTTGACAATGCCCACAAGTGCTTTCCCAGAAAAACACCAAGGTATATTTCGCTTTTGTTGCCACGAGTGAATGGGCTACATTGTTGGTGTCGAGCAAAATAAGGTTGGGTGCTGGTTTGCCTAACAACAGTGGTTCAATTGTGTTTACCCGTTTGAGTATGTTATCTTTCACCTCAATATACTGCCAACCAACTTTTCCTGTTTCGAGATACTTGCGCACAATATAAACAAACAATGCATCATGCCCCATAATCTGGGAAGTTTCGTACTTGAGCGAGAGAAACCACGCGAGATAGGTTTCCATTTCTTTGTTCACAGAGGCCATCGCCATCACCCTATCAATGTCAACTTCGAGCGAATCAACCACCGGAACTACCAATTTATCGAAATAAAAATCCATTTTCTGCGCAAAAACGGGAGTGTAAATCAAGCGTGGATCAGAAAAAGTAAAGTTATCGAAATAATGTGCTTTGTAGGAAGTATAAATTTTTGTTGAATCAACTTTGCCATCTGCATCGGTTATATACGAAAGGTATTCGGGATCATTGCTTGCCTTAACCATGTTTGCCGATAGGAAACCCTGGTTTGAACTGTAAAAATTCTTTATATGGGCTTTTACTTCCTTATCAATAATTTCGATTTTGGCTTTAATTAGTGCAGTGGAGTCGTTGGGTTTGGTATTTGCCTTTAACCATTTGTTGAGTGGTTCAATTTCCGCCTGTTTGCCACCGAGGTATTTGATATAGGAATAAAATGCCAGGTTATCTTCGGATCCCTTCACTTTCATGGTGTTCATCACGTCAGTCGGGTTGCAGGTAAATTCGATTTGCTGGGTTTCGGTGAGGAAAAAATCGAAATATTTGCTTTTTTTGTCGCCAGCAATCAGGTACATACCATCTTTCAGCTTTTCGTCGCCTTCAAAAACATAAAGCCCTTTCTTGTTCCTGAAAGCAGTATCGTCAATATACTGTTTGTTGGCATAATAGTGTGCAAGTAACAAGGATGTATCGGCTGAACCAACAAGCTTTACCGTTATTTTATATCCTTTTGCAGAAGCCTGAAATCCAAGGCCCAAGCATGAAACAAGGAGTAGTATAAAAATCTTTTTCATTTGTTTTAGTCGTTTTCTGTTTTTATTTTCGTTTTGTGTTGATTTAATATCAATATACATGTACATCTTCGCGGCTATGGATGCCAAGCCATTTGTCATTCGCAATTATATCAACCTTTAGTTGCATCCGGCCTTTGTGGCTTGGAATAGCAATCTTGATATCTTGCTTTAACCTGCCAATAATATCTGCCTGAAGTGGTGTCCTTATTTCATTCCAGTTTAGTACATCCTGATTTTCTTCCCAAAAATAGGACAAAAACACTTTATTGTTTTTACCCGAATAAATAGGAGTCTTGCCTTGATTGCTAATGGTTATAGGCACCCAAACAGTGTCCATCGAACGGTAAAATTTCTTGCAGTCAATTGTTATGCGGATGTTATTGGCAGTATTTGCAATGTTTGTATTAGGTGTCGAATCGTTAATTGTGCGGTAAGCCCCCATATCGAGATGGAAATACTTCTCGTTGAGCCAACTTTGGTCTTTCAATTCCCATTTTCGGAATATAAACTGTTTTGCGGATATTTTGTTGTTGTTGTTTTCGAAATACAGATCATCTTCGGGTGCGATGCTCACAGCAATATCGTTGCCATCAATCGCACTAAGCAACATTGTTTCAATAGGGTACGACCAGTTCAGCTGTGTGTAACCATGATTGATCACATCCTGTGAAACAATAAATTTACTTCCACCTTTTTGTCGTGCCGAATCAATGAGCTGTTCCATTTGGGCTACACGCTTTACAAATATTTCGCTTCCATAATATATAACCATTAATCGGTAAACAATCAATGCCGAAACAAGCAGTATCGAAATATTCAGGAAACCCTGATGTGCTTTTTTCGGAAAACCATAAATCAATGGCATGAAAACTATAGGCACAAATGGGAACATCACTTGTTCCATATAGCGCGAAGGCGATACCGTATAAGCTGAATTGACCAAAAACATATAGGTGAAAAATGTTCCGGTAACAACCAATAGTTTAAACCACTGCTTGTTGTTGACCAGCATAAAAACAAGCAACCCAAAAGCTATCAATACTTCTGAATAATACCGTAACATAAACATAACGAGTACTTTGTAATACGCTGGGTTTATAAGCTGAAGATATTGTTTGTTGTCGGAATAATTAAACTGCCAGGCAAATTTTCCTGATTCGTAATCGCACATCACAAAATATTTAAAAAGTACCGCAGCGGCAAAAACCAAAATTACAGGCAGATAATACTTGTACGATTTGGCGGTCTCTTTGGTATAATCGTAAAGCATCACGAAAGCGAAGAGCATAAAAGCAAGTGGGTGGCTCAATAGCACAAGAACTTCCAGAATCAGCAATATGAAAAGCACATTCAAGCGGAAAGGCAGTCGCCAGATGGCATAAAAGGTAATTAGCAGCGGAACGCCATAATATAACTCGAACATAGGCGTGAAGAAGCTGTGCATTATGCCAACTGTTTGCGATAGAATAATCAGCAAACCCGAACGCCTGTCGCGCAAGCCGTAGTAAACAAACAGGAAAAGCAGGTAAAAAAATATAACATGGCTCAACGAATAAAGCAGCAAAACATACTTTATTTCCAATCCTATCCAAACGCCAATAAGTGGTATTATTTGCGAAATTCCCAATACAATACGCTGACATTCAATCCAAAAACTTTGGTTATTGATGAATTGCGAGACATAGAACCCCGAATCGGCAAAAATACGTGCCTTGTATAAAAATGCTGCCAAAGCAAACAGGACCAACCATGGCAAATGCGGAATAATGCGGTTTGCAGCCATGTACCTGTACTTTGGCCTGCGGAGTATCCGCCTTAATTTAATCCGGTTTGCGGATGTTCCTATTATGCTTTCCATGATTCAAATTGCATTTGCGCTTGGGATTTTCGTTTTAGGCTGAATTTTGTTTGACAATCAATTATTGGTCGTGGCTTAATTTATTTGTGCCATTTCTTTTCACCTGCTTTTATCTTGATTTCCAGGTTGTTTGCTTCGGGAGGAATAGGGCAGGAGTATTTATGGTTGTAGGCACAGTACGGATTGTACGCTTTATTGAAATCAATAATAATTTCGTCTTTTCCTGTTTCGGTTATGTCCAAAAACCTGCCGCCGCCATAAGTTTCATCCCTATTGGTTTTGTCGTTGAATGGGATAAACAGATAATCCTGAAACCCAGGTTTTTTAACAAGTTCTATGTTTTGATACACATTCAAAGTGTAATTTTTGCCTTTATGCCTAAATGCTACTTTACCATAAACCGAATATTCAGGAAGCCGGTCGGTAGTAGTTTTCATCAGAAAACGCTTTGCATCATCAAACCGTTCGAATGTGGCATTTTTGCGGAAAGCCACTTTCGGTTTATAATAATTCAGCTTTTTGAATGTGGGTTTTTCTTCATCAGGGATTGGAGAATGTTCATCAGTCACCATTTCGACATCCTTCAAAGCCCTTTCTTTCTTAATTTCTTTATCATACCTCGTATGATTGAATTCCTCTGCATTCTGAGCTTGGCTTCCATAAAAAGAAAACAAGTTTAAAACAAGAAAAGCAAAGACTAACCGCATAGAAATTGACAAAATGAAGAGTTTTGAAATTTAGTGCGAAGATATAAAAACGAAGGGTATCTTCAATAATTTTGAACAGGCTTGTTGAAAACATTGAGGTTGTTATTTTGTTTATTCAAATAAATGGCTTGAAAGCCAGTACAAAATGCAAGATTATGGATTTAAGCAATATTCGTAAGGACTACCGACAAAATGCCATTCAGGATGGTGATTTTCCTATTGAGCCGATAAATTGGTTCAAGGAATGGCTTAACGAAGTAATGAAATCGACTGAACCTGAGCCAACTGCCATGGTGCTTTCAACTGTTTCGTCCGAATGGCGGCCTTCGTCCAGAGTTGTATTGTTGAAATCGGTAGATGAAAATGGCTTTGTCTTTTTTAGCAACTACTTGAGCCGAAAAGGGATACAATTGGATGGGAACCATTTTGCGGCACTCACTTTTTTTTGGCCACTAACTGAAAGGCAAGTCCGCATCGAAGGTGTTATTAGTAAAACAGATGTCAGCGAGTCGGACACATACTTTAATTCCCGTCCGCTCGAAAGCCGCATCAATGCATTGATTTCGCCCCAAAGTATGCCTATTGCATCGCGGAGCCATCTGGAAATGGAACGTGAGAAGCTACTGATGTTGGAAGACATTGATGATATTCCGAGACCTGAACATTGGGGCGGTTACCGATTGAAACCCGACAGAATTGAATTCTGGCAAGGCCGTCCGGGAAGGTTACACGATAGGATTCAATACTTGCTTGAAAGCGGTATTTGGGAAATTACCAGGCTGGCTCCTTGAAAATTAGGTTAAAAGTAAAAGGTCAAAAGTAAAAAGTTATGAACTGGAAATTTATGCATTTCATTACCATTTCTAAAAATGCAACATCATCAATATTGACATTATTTGGATATTACCAACATCAATGGACATAATTTCATCAGTTTGCACCTTCATTTTAGAATTTTCGACCTTTGCCATTTGGTCTATGCCTTTTATCCTTTGTCTATAATTTATCGTTTCTATCCACGACACGCTAACCATTCTGTCAATAAATTCTATATTTTATTTCCATCGGATATTTATCCAATTCCATTGATTTTCAGCATTCAGAAAAGTCCATGCAACTATACGGCTCATTTTGTTCCCTTGTCCCATGGGTATTGTTTTCATTTCAGTTGCTTCAACTTTCCTTAATGCTTCATAAACGCTTTTCAGGTTCGATTCCCGCGAAACCAAAGTGGAAAACCAGAAGCAGGAAGCAGAATTTTTCTTGCTTTCGTAAATCATGTCGCAAATAAATTTGACTTCGCCACCTTCGCACCACAGTTCGGTACTTTGGCCGCCAAAATTTTGGATGGGCTTTATACTTTTTTGGTTTCTGAGATTGTTTAATTTCCTGATTGTACCGGCCTGGGCTTCTGCAAATGATGCATGAAAAGGTGGATTACAAACAGTTAGATCAAATAATTCGTCTTTCTGGATTATCCCATCGAAAAAGGATTTACGTTTTTTTTGTAACCGCAAATCAATGGAGTTTTTTAAAAATGGATTTAATTCCACAATTCTACTTGCCGATTCAATCGAAACTGGATCAATATCAGATCCGATGAACGTCCAGCCATATTCGGCATTTCCAATTAAAGGATAAACGCAATTTGCGCCAATGCCAATATCAAGGCATTTTATTTTCCGTCCTATCGGGACAATACCATTGTTTCTACTTCCCAATAAATCAGCAACATAATGTATATAGTCGGCTCTGCCAGGAATAGGCGGACATAAATAATTTTCGGAAATATCCCAATTTTCGATGTTGTAATATTGCTTTAACAAAGCAGTGTTCAGCATTTTAACCGCCAGAGGATTGGCAAAATCAATTGATTTATCATCAAACTGGTTCAGGAATACAAACTGCTTAAGTCTGGGGCAGCAATTTATAAGAAGGTCAAAATCATATCGTTCGCGGTGCTTATTGCGTGGATTCAACCTGGTTTTTTCTGCTGGATGTTCCCGCTTTTCTGGTTTCATGTGTTTTGATTCAAAAGGTGTTTCTGGTTCAAAGCTTCGCATTCAAAGGTTCAATTGCTTCGCGTTCAATTATTCAAATGTTCAATTGTTCAATTGCTTCGCGTTCAAAGGTTCAATTGCTTCGCGTTCAAATGTTCAATTACTTCGCGTTCAAATGTTCAATTGTTCAATTGTTCAATTGTTCAATTGTTCAATGGCTTCGTGTTCAAATGTTCAATGCTTCACGTTCAAGGTTCAATGCATTGGTTCAATTTCTCTTGTTCAAATGTTCACTTATTCAAATGTTCGCTTGTTCAAATGTTCAATTGCTTCGCGTTCAAATGTTCAATTGCTTCGCGTTCAACTGTTCAATTGCTTCGCGTTCAACTGTTCAACTGTTCAATTGTTCAATTGTTCAATTGTTCAATTGTTCAATTGCTTCTCGTTCAAAGGCTCAATGCTTCATGTTCAATGTTCAATTGCTTCGCATTCAATGTTAAATGCTTTGCGTTCAATGTTTGCTTGTTGAGTTCACTCTGAAAAGCAGAAAGCTTATGCTGCAAG
>CAIRHD010000372.1 GCA_903878265.1 uncultured Bacteroidales bacterium
AAAAGCTAACTTTTACAGTTTTAAGACCAAAACTATAGATGGCGCAAATTTTGACTTTTCAAGTCTCAAAGGCAAGAAAGTGCTGGTAGTAAATACTGCCTCAAAATGTGGTTTGACCCCGCAATATAAGGCTTTACAGGAGCTTTATGCAAAATATGGAGGCGACAAATTTATAATTATTGGATTTCCAGCCAACAACTTCCTCAGCCAGGAACCGGGAACAAACGCCGAAATCAAACAATTTTGTAAAGAAGAATATAAGGTTACATTTCCAATGATGCAAAAAATATCGGTGAAAGGCAATGATATGGATCCGATTTATAAATGGCTTACAACCAAATCGCTAAATGGGAAAATGGATGCAGAAGTAAGTTGGAATTTCCAAAAAATCATGATCGACGAAGATGGAAATTTAGTTGATGTGGCTTCGCCACGCACCAAACCTGACGATGAGAAAATTTTAAAATGGGGTGGTAATTGGGGTAATGTGCTAATGCAATAATGTGGGTCCATTTGAAAATGAGGTAATTTGAAAATTTGAGGATGTGAAATTTTTTTTGGGATGTGAAAATTTAGTTTCTGAAATAAAAGCAGACTGCCATTCGATTTAATTGGTTAATGTTGAACTGATTAGTATTTGCAGCAAATAGTTTTTTGCTTTTGGGGAAAATCTGGCTTCGCTTTGTTGTAGGTTTTTTGTGATTTGCGTGCCCACGTTCCCTACTTATCGGATTATAACCAGAATATCTATATTGGGGTTATTTGCAGCCTGAACGGCTGCTAATAGAACTATGTCAATCTTTATAAGCTGGTATTCATTACTGCAATTACCATGAAATAAATAAGTGCCGGGCAACGTTGAGTTGACCCGGCACTTATTGCAAAATCCAGATTTGCCGCTACTTATTGCTGATTTTGTGCAACATTAACCACATAAACTTTGCGTCCTGCATAAGCCGCGGCAAGTGCGAACAAAATAAATGTTCCGTTGCCGATGGGGGCACCGCCAGTGCCGCCAACAGCCCCATTCGATCCGCCGCTGTTAGCTGTAGCGGGTGGGTTAGGAGGTGGAGCCTGTGCTAAAAGGGTTAAACTTCCGATGGTTAAAAATGCGAGGATGATGATTAGTTTTTTCATGGGTATTTTTTTTATTGTTTAGGGGTTGAGGTGTTGAGCAAAGTTTAACTAAGAACTTCCTTTTACCTTTTCACTTTTACCTTAAAATATCCCTTTTGTAATCCACACATTTTTATCGGTGCTTATCCTTACCACGGCAAAACCGCTTAGGTTGGTTGGCACTTGGGTGGGTTGAGAAAGTGTGATTTGCTTGCTGAAAACCACTTGCCCGGCGGCGTTGAATATCTCGACCAGGGCTTTTTCGCCTACAGATGCAGGGCTGCTGATGTTCACCGATTTTTCGAATATCCAGATATTGCCATCAGTGGTTTGTGGTTCGTCTATTCCTGTGGCACTGCCGAAATGTAAAATAAAACGGTCTTTCGCGTTGGTAGCTAAATGGGCAAACGTATAGCTTGGCTGTTGGCGCAGGTTTATCTTCTGCCCGGTGAGCTTGTCTTCGAGTTTGATAGACAATGTACCTGGGAAACTCTCCAATTCGCTGAAAGACAATGTTACATTACCTGCAAAGTTGGCTTCGAAATTCATTGGCACTTTGGCATATCCGTTCAATGTGGGCAGGCTGTTGATTGCCAGCATCTCGTTGTCAGTAGCCAATGTGTAAAGTTGCGGTGCGCCATCGGTACCATACAATTTCCATGCATCGTAATCGCTATCGGTATTGGTAGTGGCCATTTCCGTAAACCTTACAACGGCTTCATCTGTCATTGAATTTGATGTGGCTTTTACCCTAAGCAAGTCGGTAACAGTTTCATTTGCTTTGAAAAAACTCTGACTATTGTGTACACGCACAGCATCGGTCATGATGAACGTTGGTGTAGCGGTAGCTCTTACAATAAATGCTTGTCCGGCAGGAATTATATTTGAACCTCCGTTGTTTGAAGTACTGCCTACATAAGATGCATAATTGCTTCCTCCAGATGGCCAAACATATACCGAAGCAGCAATATTGGTTTTTGTCCAGCCTGTGGCATCCCAGTCAATGGCGCTTGGGTAAGGGTTGGGAACTAAATTGTTGCCTTCTCCTACTGCCGTTACCAATGGGCTGAATGTTCCTGCATTCATTGGACCTTCAAATTTAAAGGTATGCGAAACTTGTGGAGAATATATCATATACCCCCTGGTTTCGTCCATTTCGGCAGTGGTTGAAGTGCCTAAACCATTCCAGGAATTGTTGGCCACATCAAAATCGTACAGGTAGGAACCGCTGAATAAGGCAGAAAAGGAAGCCGTAGGAGGGGTGAGTGGAACTGACAAAAAGTGAAATTTCATGGCGGTCAGAATGGCGCTACCGGTAATATACCGGTTTAAGGTAGCCGGCACATTGGGGGTGGAATGAATCAGCGAGCCAGTGCCCTCACTGCCCGAACTGATTACCAAACCGCCGTTACCCGCCGAATTGGTCAGCGTTCCGCTCACGGTAAGGAAGCTTTTAGGTTCGATGATCAGCGAGGCGCCGGCCTCAATTTTGAGGTTGGCAAAGCTGGCCGGGTAGGTGTCGTTTTGGCTGGTGAGCGTAAAGTTACCCTGGCTTAAAACCAGGTAGCTACCGCTTTGGCTTACGATATGCGCGCCCGTGTTATATATCCCTTGTGCCATGCCTGCCAAAACGATTGCTGTGTTGATAAATAACAAAATGGTCTTTTTCATGATTTTAGTTTTTGTACATTAATTTATTTACGATGGCTTTCAGCTCATCAATCTGCTTTTGCTGGACCTCCATGGCAGCTTGCTGCTCCTGTATGGCTTTTACCATCAATGGGGTTACTTTGCCATAATAAGCTGCCGGCTTGTGGTTTTATGAATAGTTAAATGGTTAAAAAGCCCTAATTGCGCGGACATATTTATAGTCGCCCTTCCAGTTGTAGTTGTTCCAAACGCCATCATTGAAGTTCAGGCTATAGGCACTGCTATTGGAGCACTCCGAAGAACTCCAATAGAAGCCAGTACTAAAGCCACCAACTACTGATCTTTGATTATAAAGTAAAAGAAGCTCGGCGTGTGAAGGTAAGTACCAATCTCCATAATTTACTCCACCAATAGTTACATAATATTCATT
>CAIRHD010000373.1 GCA_903878265.1 uncultured Bacteroidales bacterium
TGATAAATACTCAACGAGCCAATTACATCTTTCGAAGCTTCGTATATCGTGCGGGCTTTGTCGGCCAGGTTGCTGTCGCGCAAATGTTTTATAGTTGTATCCGAAAATGTAGCAACCTCAACGAGATCGTAGTTTTTGGCCTCGGTGGCATAAGCCCTTAGTGCTGCACCAATCTTAATAATTGCGGCAATAATGGCCGCTTCCAATTCGCCTTTGGAGCGGGTTGCACCTTTGGTTGTACGGTCCTGCACCTGCTTCAAATCGCGTATGGTACTCAGGATGGTTTGCAGGGTTGCAGCTATGGCGGCAATGGCCGGGTTCGCTGCCAAATCAGTTGCACCTAAGCCGAGGAAAGTAGCAACAGTTTCCAGCATGGCTTGTTGGTTTAATTGTTTCCTTGTCATTTGTTTTATAATTTGGTTGTTACAAATTTACAATGAAAATAGAAGAAATGGACAGGCAGGCATCAAATTTTATAAAATTTTTTTAAACTCCCATTGGCTGGTTCGGATTTCTGCATGGTAACCTTCAAAAAAGAGGATGATCGTAACTTTTTCTACATTGTCTGTGTTCGTTTTTCGCCATTTATAGGTTTAACTGATACAATCAGATGCTATTCATACACCGCCAGAAGCTATTTCTATACCACCAATTGCCATTTCTACACCGCCACCTGCCATTACGGCAGTATCAGAAGCCATTTCTGCACCGCCACCTGCTATTCCTTCAGTGTCAGAAGCCATTTCTGCACCGCCACCTGCCATTCCTTCAATGTCAGAAGCCATTTCTATACCGCCACCTGCCATTTCTACAGTGTCAGAAGCCATTTCTAAGCCGCCATCTGCAATTTCGATAGAATCACAAGCCATTTCTATACCGCCACTTGTCATTTCTATAGAATCAGATGCCATTTCTGTTATGTAAGTCGTCCCACCCCCAAAAAAAATCCCCGCCACACAGTAGCAGGGTTTTTTTATTCCTATAATTTCTCCATCCTCACATTAATCCACTATCGCATTACCAGATTGAGGTTAGCAAAACTTTTTTAAAGCAGAGCCAAAAGCATTTCCATAACTTCCTCATGGTCGAAAGCCAAGGCTGGCAAATCATCCAAAGGGAACCACTGGGCTTGGGCCGCATCATCAGCAGCTTTGGGTTCCATGGTTTTTGCATCGGCATAACCAACAAAAACCGTAGTAATGGTGCGGTGGCGCGGGTCGCGGTCAACTTTGCTGAAAGTATGGAATTGCTGCAGTTCAACACCCGATATTCCGGTTTCTTCCTGCAGTTCGCGCAGGGCTGCATCTTCCAGGGTTTCATCCATATCCAGGAACCCGCCGGGCAAAGCCCACATTCCCTCGAAAGGTGGGTTTCCACGCTCAATTAAAAGCACATGCTGCTTACTGTTGGTTTTCCGTATAATGATTATATCGGCAGTAACCGCTGGGCGCTGATAATCATAAGTGTATGTCATTCGTCGTCGTTTTCTTCGTAATCTGGTACTTCCTGCACAGTGCCGTTAGCACCCGCCACCACCAGCACAATTTCCCCTTTTGGCGGATGGGCTTTGTACCATTGGGCAAGTTCGGCCAATGTTCCGCGACGGTTTTCCTCATAAATTTTCGACAGTTCGCGCGATACACAAGCCAACCTTTCGGCACCCAGATATTCGGCAAGTTGTTCCAGGCTTTTCACCAGCCGGAATGGCGATTCGTACAAAATAAATGTGTACGGTTGTTTGGCAAGCTCTTTTAGCCGGGTTTGCCTGCCCTTTTTATGCGGAAGGAACCCTTCGAACTGAAAGCGGTCGCATGGTAAACCCGAATTTACAAGTGCCGGAACAAAAGCTGTTGGCCCAGGCAAACATTCCACCTCTATGCCCGCTTTTATGCAAGCCCGCGTTAGCAGAAAACCCGGGTCGGAAATACCGGGAGTGCCCGCATCCGAAATCAGTGCCATTTTGGTTCCTTCCGAAATCTGTCGCACAAGGTTTTCAGTAGTTTTATGCTCGTTGAACTGATGGTGTGCCAGCACTTTTTTGTCAATTTCGTAATGGCGCAATAATTTAGAAGAAGTGCGCGTATCCTCGGCAAGTATAATATCTACTTCCTTTAAAATCCGCAAAGCCCTTAAAGTGATGTCTTCAAGGTTTCCGATGGGAGTAGGGATGAGGTAGAGTTTCATGGGGTTGGGGGTTGGGTTTTGGGATTTGTGGGAGAAAGACTGCCGGAAGTAAGAGTGCCTTGAGTGCCTAAAATGCCTTGAGTGCCTAAAGTACCGTAATAAGTAAATTTACTTTGTTTTATTAGTAGTATTTAATCTTTCAAATTATTCGCTTCTTGCTTGCTTTAAAGGAGCGAATGAGATTGCTTCGCTACATTGATGTTTTTGGGGCATAAAATTTTGAAATGCCGTCTATGATTTAGGTCAAAAGGCAAAGGTGCTTTACTATACTTTAAACGGGATAAATTACCGCACATTTTCCTTTATTCCAAGTGCCGTAGGCACGAAATATTGGTAGCAATAACGAAAACCACACATTTTAGGAAGTGCCGTAGGTACGACATATATTTCGTCCTAACGGGACTTATTTGAATGTGTGTATTTTTTCTACCAACATGCCGTCCCCTAACGGGACTATAAAATGCGACAATTTACACTGTTTTGAGTATAACAAGATTTGCACTTCATTTCAATTTTTCAAAATAATTCCAGCAATATCAATTCCGGCACTTTTTTCTAGTTCTTGCGTCATTGGTTTTAACTTTGAAATTTCGGCAGGATCAATTGATCGCTTTTGACCTTTGTACTTTGACCTTTGCACTTTGACTTTAACTTTTCTGGTTTGTCTTGGTCAGGTTCAATTAGTTTTAAAGGATATTACATCTCGCTTGCTTTGGTATGTGCAAAGTTATTGTCAACAGAATAAACAAATGACGGATAAACAAGCACTAAATGCGCTTTTTACACAAACCTCCGTTTGATAAAATCTTTCAACCTTGCCAAAGTTTCTTCTTTTTGTGCCCAATCGCCCGTATGGTATTTCTGCAATATCCAACTGGCTTCATCATGGTTAACAGCCCTGTTTATCCGGGCAATCGCATCCTCGTATTGGGTTGCATCGTTGTCGAAAAGCTCGTTTATAAATCGAAATCTATCGTTAAACCCAATGCCTGACGACAAATCGGTTATCGGATGAAAAAATATGCGCGAACCCATGCCCGGTTGCGAAGGGGAAATTGTTTCGCTCAAGGATTTGCTGCCGGTACTGAATTTCTCGGCCAAAGTTGACGGTGAAGGTTCAGGTGTATTCGGGGTAAATGTTTGTTCTTGTGCAGCATCAATTGGTTTCTGGTCTTCGACAAAACTATCATCTCCCCATTTCGGTTCCGGTTTGGCTGCCTCAGGCTCAAATTCCAGTTCCAACGTAAGATCTGGTTCTTCTTCAAGTGCAAGTAGCTGAGCAGCCGCAGTTTCGGTAGGCAATAGAATAGCGGGTTCCTCGGCTTGCTCCAATTCCTCGGCCAATTCAGGTGTAAATTTGGGTGTCGAAAAAGCATTGGCCGATGCCGCAGGTTCTTCCTGGTTTTGCAAATCCTCTTCGCTATACAAAGGAATAGCGGAAGCATTGCCTTGTTTTTCGGGATGTACCGATTGATTTACTGATACTTGAGGTCTGCTTGTTTCATTTTGGAGCGAAAGGTTTATATGGCCGATGGTTTTAAAAGTATCGTAAAGTTTGCGCATATCATCAAGCATCAGGTCGAGTTCCACCTGCGAGATAGTGCCGGATGGAATGTATAATTGATTGTACCTCGATACTACTTTTCTAATCAAATCGTCGGCATCGCGGGTTAAGCGGTTTAAGTCCATGTGGTTAATGTGTTAATTAGTTAATGGTTATTCGTAAATCGTTAATGGCTATTGGTTAATGGTTATTGGTTATTCGTAAATCGTTAATGGTTATTGGTTATTCGTAAATCGTAAATGGTTATTGGTTATTGGTTAATAGTTAATGGTTATTGGTTAATGGTTATTCGTTATTCGTAAATCGAAATTCGTAAATCGTAAATGGTTATTGGTTATTCGTGAATCGAAATTCGTAAATCGTAAATGGTTATTCGTAAATCGTAAATGGTTAATGGTTATTCGTAAATGGTTATTCGTAAATCGTCATTCGTAAATCGCAATTCGTTTCCGTTGGCATCAAATCTAAACAAATATTTCAGTAAGTTTGCCATCGTTAACGAACGCTAAAATTAGTAAAGAATAACCAATCAGCTTATGTTTCTCGAAAAATCCACTAACAATCCGTCATTAGGAAGGGGTTGGATCGAAGTAATTGTCGGTTCGATGTTCTCTGGCAAAACCGAGGAATTGATCCGTAGGCTCACCCGTGCCCGTATAGCAAAGCAAAATGTTGAGATTTTTAAGCCCGAAATTGATAAACGTTACGATGAATTAAATGTTGTTTCGCACAATGCCAACAGCATCCGATCCATACCGGTACAAAGTTCATCGCAGATACTTATGTATGTTGAAGGCATGGATGTGGTTGGAATCGATGAAGCACAGTTCTTTGATGCCGATTTGCCCGAAGTGTGCAATTACATCGCCAACCAAGGCATTAGGGTTGTAGTTGCCGGGCTTGATATGGATTTTTCAGGGAAACCTTTTGGCCCAATCCCTGCCCTAATGGCCACTGCCGAATATGTTACCAAAGTTCATGCAATTTGTATGCGCTGCGGCGATTTGGCGCACTATTCGCACCGCACCACTGCAAGCGAAAAACTTGTGCTGTTAGGCGAAATGGACAATTACGAGCCGCTTTGCCGCAAATGCTATTCCGAAACGAAAACAAGTCCTGCATCATAAATCAAGTTGCAAAAAACGGCGCATCATGAGAAAACTTGCAAGCATTCAAAAAATAATCGCCTTGGAACCTATCGAAGGTGCCGATGCTATTGAGAAAGCAACTGTGCTGGGTTGGCAATTGGTGGTAAAGAAAAACGATTTTCAAGTTGGCGATTTGGTTGTTTATTGCGAAATCGACTGCCTTATGCCCAACAAACCTGTGTTCGAATTCCTGAAACCGCGTGGCATGAGGGTGAGGACAATAAGGCTGCGTGGCCAGATTTCGCAAGGAATCTGTTTCCCTTTATCCATACTGCCACCTGATTTTGTTGTTGAAGAAGATGCAGATTGCACAAGGGAATTGGGCATAGAAAAGTACGAACCGCCGCTTCCAGCCTGTTTAAGTGGTGTTGCAAAAGGTCGATTTCCATCGTTTATACCAAAAACCGACGAAACCAGGGTGCAGGTTTTGCAGAAACTTTTGGACAAATACAAAGGCGAGAAATGCTATGTAACCGAAAAAGTTGATGGCAGTTCGGGCACTTTTTTCGTGAACAACGGCGAATTTGGCGTTTGCTCCCGTAACCTCGAACTGTTGGAAGATTCCGAAAACAGCTTTTGGAAAGTGGCCCGCCAAATGGATATCGAAAACAAAATCCGCTCGTTGCAAGGAAACTTCGCTTTGCAGGGCGAATTGATCGGTGAAGGAATTCAAGATAACAGGTTGAAATTGCGTGGACAAACAATCAGGTTTTTCAATGTTTTTGATATCGACAAGTTCGAGTACTTACCGTATAAACAGTTTATCGCCATTTTGCAAAAACTCGAACTGCCCAGCGTTCCAATTCTGTCGGATGATTACGAACTCACCAACGATATTGAAGAAATCATAAAAATGGCAACCATCAAAAGCATCATTTGCACCGATGCGTGGGCCGAAGGGATTGTTATCCGCCCATTGAACGAAAAAATAGAATTGCTTTTGTCGAACGAAAATTTTAACAACGGACGCGTTAGCTTTAAGGCCATCAACCCTGAGTTTTTGTTGAAATATGGAGGTTAGTGGGGTAATGTGCGATGTGCGATGTGGAAGGTGAGATGTTCCAACTATCTGCTTTCACATTCAATAATCAATAAAACCAAACTTTATAAAAAGACACTTAATACAATTCAAATGAAAAACATCTTCTTTCTCGCAATCTTAGCCATTTTATTGGCAAACTGTACTTCGAAACCAAAAGCAACCTTGGTGAACATTAGCACACCTTATGGCGACATTGTAGTAAAACTCTACGATAGCACCACCCAGCACAAAAAAAACTTTATAAAACTGGCGGATATTGGTTTCTTTAACGGCACTTTGTTTCACCGTGTTATTGGCAAATTCATGATTCAGGGTGGCGACCCAACATCGAAAAATGCCAAACCGGGCGTTCTGTTGGGCGATGGCGACACCAATTATACCATACCGTTCGAATATGTGCCATCGTACCTTCATAAAAGAGGGGCTTTTGCCGCTGCCCGCGAAAATGACGATAAAAACCCATTAAAAGCGTCTTCGGCTTCGCAGTTTTATATCGTGCAGGGCAAAGTCTTTACCAACGACGAACTAAATGCCGTTGAACTAAAAGTGGAACGCCGCACCAAACAGTACATTATGATGGATTTCATGAAAAGGGTAGGGAAGGAAGAAGAACTTAAAAATTTCAGGCAATTGGTCGATAATCGCGATACGGCCAACATCAGGCTTGTAATAGAAAAATACAGGAACGCAGTGGAAGCCCAATATTTGCGCACCAAACCCTTCAAAATTACCGATGAGCAGCGCCGCGTTTACACCACAGTTGGTGGCACACCACATTTGGACGGTGCCTATACCGTTTTTGGCGAAGTAATAAGTGGCATGGAAATTGTTGACAAAATAGCCGCCGTAAAAACTGACACAAACGACAGGCCCATTGAAGATATTCCTATGACAATTAAGTTGATAAAAAACTAAATCCCGTTTTAAACTAGTTCTCCACGTCTCCCCTCACCTTGTCTCCCCTCAATCTTTAGCTTCCCCAATAAAATAAATAAACAAATAGTACGTTAAAACCAAAATCTAACTTAATCTTAAACAAATGAAACGTTCACTCTTTTTAACCTTAACACTTATTTTCCTTTTTATGATGGAAATTGATGCTCAAAAAATGACAAAAGTGCTCATTCACACTGATATGGGCGATATTACAGTTGGCTTGTATAACGACACGCCACAACACCGCGACAACTTTATTAAACTGGCTAAAGAAGGCTTTTACGATGGTTCTATTTTCCACCGTGTGATCAAAGGTTTTATGGTACAGGGTGGCGGAGCACCAACCGGAAAACCCGAAACTTCGTACCTTATTCCTGCCGAACTCCTGCCAAACCACATCCACAAAAAAGGAGCTTTGGCTGCTGCCCGCACCAACAACCCTAAAAAAGAATCAAGCGGATCGCAGTTTTACATCGTACAAGGCAAGGTAACTTCTGAGGCTGAATTAAACCAATTTGATTCACGACGCACGGTAAAATACACTCCCGAACAGCGCAAAGCATACACAACCATTGGCGGAACACCATTTCTTGATACAGATTACACCGTATTTGGCGAAGTGCTCTCAGGACTTGACGTTATTGACAAAATTGCAGCCGTTCAAACTGCCCCTGGCGACAAACCAGTAAACGATGTAAAAATGACGATGAAAGTGCTCTAACAAAGCAGTCATAAAAATTAAAAGGGATTCAGGTTTAAGCACTTGAGTCCCTTTTTCGTTTAGAGTCATTTGTATTGATATGCTATTTTGGCATTCAGAGATTAGTTGAAGTCAAAGGTCAATCCGAAAAGACCACCTCTACACACTTTTGCAACCCATATCTGAAAATGCACTCATCGCCTCATCTGTAAATCTTTCATCCGGTAAATATAAAAATAATAAACTGGTTTGCCCATGCGCATAATTGTAATGGTATCGGGCAGGGATATTTGGTTGTAATACAGTGTAGCAATGGAACGTGGCGGCTTAAAATCGCGGCTCGAAGTAATGTACCAAGAATCGGTATTAAGCCTGAAACCTCCGTGTAAGCCATTAATCCATGCATATTTATGTATTGCTGCCGTGTCGCCGGTTGCCATTACATAACGCCTTGTTCCCCTTGCGGCATAATAGCTGAAATTGGCAGCCGGAAACCAGCGGTAACTAACAATGGGTGAGTTTGCCCGCAAAGCACCAGCGTTTTCATACTTTTCCGCTAAAGGGATAAATTCCTTGCGAAGTTGTCGCCACCCATAAACTTCGAGGGAGTAATCGCCTACGTTCTCCCCTGTTGTTTTCTTCGCAATTCTGTCAATAGGGATAAATCCGGTCAAGACCTGTGTTGTGGAAAGGCTGACCATCAAAACCAGGAAAGCTAACGAAACTTTTATTACGGGTGGGAATAGCACCCCGGTCCGGTTTCGCAACCTTAAGGCTGCTAAGGGTATAAGTGTTAAATATGCTGCCCCGTTCCAGTGAGGCAAGGTGCGCCTGAAAAGGGAAACACTTAGAAATGTGAGAATCAATGGCAATGCGATTAAAATCAATAATTTGATTTCCGGTTTGCCGGGCTTACTTTTTTTGTTGAAAAACGAAACAAGCGACAACACTATCAAAACTAATATAATGGGATTGGTATATAATGTTTCGCCAACTATTTCGGTGAGCAGATAATCGAAAGTAAAGGGTGCAGCAACAGGTTCCACACGACCACTGTGGAAAAGGAAGCTTACAAACCCATTTTGTGCGTTCCAAAGCATCACCGGAAGGAACAAAACAGCCATTGTAACATGCGCGAGGTAAAACTCAGCAGTCCTCAGCCATTTCCGGTTAAATGCAAGTATATAAACAAGCATCCCCAACCATAAATACGCCGTGGTATATTTGCTCAAAAATGCCAACCCTAGCATAACCGAAGCCAGCATAAAATTCCGCCTTGCCTTTAAATCAATCTCCCCATTGAAAGCTTTTAACAAAAACAAGGTTGCCGCAATCCAAAATATGGTTTGGGGCGCATCGGGCAATATAAAAACGCCAACAATTATAAAACCATAAATGGAAGCCGTATAAAGCAAGGCAGCATACCAGCCCGTACGTTCGTCGCGGAGCTGCCTGCCGATGCAATACATAAGCCAGGTGTTTATGGTGCCGGCCACAACCGCCGCTAAACGGATAAAAAGCTCGCTGCCGAAATATAAATTGAGGCTGAACAGTTGAATAACCCAGCCCACCATGGGCGGATGGTCGAAATGGCTGAGTGCCGGATACAAGGCATACGTATAATAGTAAGCTTCGTCGTTGCCCAAACAAAAACCTGCGGCTAATAAAGCACGCACAACTGCCGATATTATCAACAGGTATAGGATTGGATAAACGGTGGAAAGGCGTGGTTTCAGAGGATTCTAAATTTTCGGGTTAACTGCCTATAAATTTCTATAAATGTATGGGGCAAAGATATAAATTGTTTAACAGTGCATTTGGTTTGGATCCTTGACAGATTTTCAATAAATGGATACGGAAACAACAATAAGACAGCAAGATATAGTACTTATTGTTTTTACGCCGCAACCTTCCTATATCGCCATACCGCCAATGTTAGCGAAACAACTGCATATATGGCAATTGAAACAAAGGGCTTTAAAACATCCTGAAACTCGGACCCTTTGAGCATGATCATCCGCATCATTTTAATAAAATAGGCAATTGGGTTGATGATGTTAATTTTTTGCGCCCAATCGGGCATGCTGTCGGTTGGCGTAAACAGTCCGCTCATCATTATAAAAACAACGGCAAAAAACCAGGCCAAAAACATGGCTTGTTGCTGCGTTTCGACTAAGGTTGAAATCAACAAACCAATGCCCAGGACAGCAAGTAAATACACCGAAGCTACGCCAAAAATAAGCCACAGGCTTCCAACAATAGGGATGCCAAACACAATACGCGCCAGCAAAAGGCCAAAAGCCAGTTCGAAAAGTGCGATAAACCAAAATGGAAGCAATTTACCAACCACAAATTGGTATTTCTTTACAGGCGAAACATTGATCTGCTCTATGGTGCCCATTTCTTTTTCGCGCACCACGTTCATTGACGAAAGGAACATGCCGATAATGGTTACAAGCAGCACCAGAATCCCTGGTACCATATAGGTCTTATAATCCAGTTCTGGGTTAAACCAATAGGAATAACGAATATTGAAAGGCTGTTTTATATCCACGCCACCTGATAAATCGGCAATAATATCCTGGTTATAATCCAAGATTATTGAATTGCCATAAGCGTTCATAATGGCTGCCGCGCTTCCATCAATGGCGTTGCTGATAAGCTGTACCGAAGCTTTCGATTCTTTCTGCAAATCAATTTCAAAACGTGGAGGTATAATCAATATTTGATGGGCCTTGCCGGTTTTCAGGTATTCTTCGGCTTCGATGTAGGAAGTGGGATAGGCTTTTACATGATAAAAAGGAGGTGCAGTAAATTTGGATGCCAACTGCCGCGAAGCCACGGAATGATCCTGATCGACAATAACCAGGTTGATGTTTTTAATCTCGAAAGTAACTGCAAAAGACAAAACCAGCAGTTGCACCACAGGAATAACGAAAATTATGGGTAACATCGCCTTGTTGCGAAAAATCTGCCTGAATTCTTTTTGTAATATATATAGGATCGTTTTCAAGGGTTAAAATAGTTCAAGGTTGTTCAAGGTTCAATGTTGTTCAAGGTTCAATGCTTCGCGTTTCTGTAAAAGTTCGATAGTTCTTTTGTTCAAATGTTCAAATGTTCTTTTGTTCAATTGCTTCGCGTTCAATGTTCAATGCTTCGCTTTCGTGTTAAAGTTCAATTGTTCAGATGTTCTCTTGTTAAATTGTTCAAATGTTCAATTGCTTTGCGTTCAATTGTACAATTGTTTCGCGTTCAAAGTTCAGTGCGAAGCCCATTGAACCATCTTAAACCTTTCATTGAACGCAAAGCAATTGAACCTTTCATTGAACGCGAAGCATTCAACCATTTTGAACTTTTATTTTTCTACTCCAGCCTTATCTTAAATTTCTTCACGCTCAATGCAATGAAAAACAAAGTCATTCCGGCAATAATTAGCGTTTCTTTCCAGATATACTGAAAACCAAGGCCTTTGATCATTATAGATTTTACGATTATGATAAACCAACGTGGAGGCATTATATTGCTTATTAGCTGCAAGGGCAAAGGCATGTTTTCAATAGGAAAAATAAACCCCGAAAGCAGGATGGTAGGCAACATAAGCGCAAACATCGAAAGCATCATGGCCATTTGCTGGCTTTTGCTGACAGTGGAAATAAAAATCCCAAGCGAAAGAGCCATTACGATAAACAAAAGGCTTTCGGCAAGCATTAACAGAAGGCTTCCTTTAACTGGCATACCAAGCACGAAATAACTGAGCAACAGTATGGTAACGGCATTGGCGAAAGCCAGCAACACATACGGTATTACTTTTCCGGCAATAATCTGCATGGGGCGCATGGGCGAAACCAGCAGTATTTCCATGGTTCCCATTTCTTTTTCGCGGGCGATGGAAATGGAAGTCATCATGGCGGTGATAAGCATAAGTAGAATGGTTATTACACCCGGCACGAACATAAAAACACTTTTCAAAGCCGGGTTGTACATCATCTGTGATTCGGTGGTGATAGCAACAGGCAGCGATAAGCCTTTCATGTATTCCTGCTGGTAATCAGCTACAATTGCCGAGGTATAATTTACAAGCAGGTTGGCTGTATTTGGGTCGCTGGCATCGGCAATCACCTGTATGGCTGCCTGCCTGTCTTTTTCGAGGTTCGATGCAAAATTGCTTTCAAAAATAATTACTTCCTTAACTTTCCCATGCCTGAAAACCTCTTCGATATGGTCTTCGCCATGCACTTCATCGCTCAAAATAAAAAATCCTGACGAAAGTAGTTTTGATGTTATCGCCCTCGTTACCTGGTCGTTGGAATGATCGATGATAGCAACAGGAGCATTTTTCACTTCCGTGGAAAGTGCAAACCCGAACAGTAAAACCTGAACCACCGGCATGCCAAATAACACGATCATCGAACGGAAGTCGCGAAAGATATGGTAGAACTCCTTGATGATAAAACCTTTCATTAGGGTTTGGGGGTTAGGGGTTAGGGGTTAGGGCTGCTGCTGACTTCCTTCAATAAACTATTTTCTATTAACTATTTTCCATTAACTAGCTCCTCGCTATTTTCAAAAAAACCTCCTCAATATTCGCGGCATTGTATTTTATTTTCAGGTTTGCGGGTGTATCGAGGGCAACTATTTTTCCATCGGCCATAATGCTTATACGGTTGCAGTATTCGGCTTCGTCCATATAATGTGTAGTGACAAAAACTGTAATTCCCTGGTTGGCAGTTTCGTAAATGATTTCCCAGAATTGCCGCCGGGTTATTGGATCAACTCCTCCGGTAGGTTCGTCCAAAAAAACAATATAAGGTTCGTGAATAATAGCTACCGAAAAAGCGAGTTTTTGTTTCCATCCCAAAGGTAATGAGCCCAATAATTGTTTTTTCTCACTTTCGAGGCCCAGCCTTCCAAGCAACTCCGAAGTCCTCTGTTTTATTTTCGCTGAAGGAAGCCCGTAAATGCCACCAAAAAACTGGAAATTCTCCCAAACCGAAAGGTCGTCGAACAGCGAAAAACGCTGGCTCATATATCCAATCCGTTTTTTTACCATTTCCGACTGGTGCGAAACATCGTAACCTGCCACCATTACTTTACCTGATGTAGGTGCCGACAAACCGCATAGAATTTTCATTGCGGTTGTTTTCCCTGCACCATTTGCGCCCAAAAACCCGTATATTTCGCCAGCATCAACCGAAAACGTAAGGTTATCGTTGGCCACGAAACTGCCGAATTTTTTAACCAGGTTTTGTACTTCGATGATGGGCATTTTTATACAAGGGTTTGGTGGTTGGGATTTTGGGCTTAGGGCGGAAGCTTAGATTTATTGTTCAAGGTTCAATTGCTTCGCGTTCAAAAGATTCAATTGTTCAGTTGCTCACCTGTTCTATTGTTCGCTTGTTCTGATTTCAAAACAATTTTTAGAGCACTCACTCTTCATTTTTCACTCTTCGTTATTCACTTTTAACTCCTTGCATCAGCTCCATAAAGCAATCTTCAACAGATGGTTCAATTTTGGAAACCTGAACATTTTGGTGACCTGCTGCTTGTAGATACGCGACAATTTCGGAGGGATTTGTGTTTTCGTTTTTCAAAGAAAGATGGATGTTTTCTCCAAATGGGAAGGCTGTCCAGGTTGACTTAAATTTCCGAAGATCAATTAGTAAGCGATAAATATCATATGCCTTCACTGCCCATAAATCGCGTTTGTAGTTGCTTCGGATCCCTTCGGGAGTAGCAATATCCATGATACTGCCATTTTGTATCAATGCCACTCTGTCGCAGCGCGAAGCTTCATCCATATAAGGTGTGGAAACAACAATTGTAATTCCATTGGCGCGAAGTTTGGCCAACATTTCCCAGAATTCGATGCGCGAGACTGCATCAACACCAGTTGTGGGTTCATCCAAAATTAAAACTTCCGGTTTGTGGATCAGCGCACACGACAAAGCCAATTTCTGTTTCATGCCACCCGAAAGTTTTCCAGCTTTCCGGTTTTTGAAAGGTTCAATCTGGCTGTAAATATCCTTTACCAAATTATAGTTTGCTTCGGGTGTGGTTTTGAAAATTCCGGCAAAAAAACGCAGGTTCTCTTCTACGGTTAAATCCTGATAAAGCGAAAACTTGCCCGGCATATACCCAAGAATTTTCCGGAGTTTAACGTAATCTTTCACGGTATCCAAACCTTCGACCGTTATTGATCCATTATCAGGAATAAGCAATGTGGTTATAATCCGGAACAAGGATGTTTTTCCAGCCCCATCAGGCCCAATAAATCCAAACAGCTCGCCTTTTTGCACATCGAACGAAATAGCATCCAGCGCAAGCTTTTCGCCATACCGTTTCGTTATGTTGCAGGCAATTATGGATGAGTTTGTAGGCATTGCAGGTTGTGAATGTAAGAGTTTAGAGGAATGACAAGTAGAGGGAAGAAGGGAGACACAGCGAAATGAGTAAAACGGAAAAACCGAAGAAAAATATTCTATTTCAATTCTTCACCACCAAATGACCACCAAATGACCACCGAATGACCACCGAATGACAATCGAATGACAATCGAATGACAATTGAATGACAATTGAATGACCACCGAATGACAATTGAATTAACCACCGAATTAACCACCGAATGATAACCAATCCCACCCTGTTAAAACCTACTTCCTCAATGTTGCTTCTTTTGTCCAAGTAGCAGTTTTTCCCAAGCCCATCCACGAAGCTCCAATAAATCCTCTGATTTTGAGTGTATTGGTCGATTCAAAATTCATATAGCAATTGTATGTCTTGCCACCTGTTGGATTATATATAGTACCATCAGACCATTCGTCATCATCTTTATCGTAACTGAAACCTTTAAGGATTTCGAGGTTCATAATAGGACGGTTTTGCAATTTCGTGTCTGGGTTTTGATCGTCAACTTTAGGCTTTCCATTTTTATTGGGTTCTTTAAGCCAAACGATTTTCCCATAATATTTGCCATTGGTGTGCTTAAAAATTTGGACCTGCGATTTTTCGGCTTTGGTGTCGTCATCCAATGTTAGATAATAACCAACGATTTTGTCGGCTTTAGCCTGTGCGAAAACAGAATTGGACAATGCCATTAAAATGACAAGAAATACTGTGGTGATTGTGATTTTCATTGTTTCTGAGGTTTAGTTATTGATTGATTGAACTGTATTGAATTCTAAATTATATGAGTTATATATCTGAACAACAATGTTTTATGAAAATGCATCATTTGTTTTTTTCCATTGAAACCGCATTCGGGTTAACATCATTTCCCTATTGGCTATTTTCCTATTTTCCATTCCTATTTCCCAAAATTCACCTCCGCCGGCATGGCTATTTTTAGGCTACCATCATTCGCTACCCTGATTTTTACGCCATAGACAAGGTTGACACGTTCTTCTTTAGTTTGGATAATTTTTGGTGTAAACTCGGCTTTGGGCGAAATCCAACTCACGATTCCGCTTAATTTACGGTTTGTTTTTTTGTCGACATCAATTAGAACTTCCACTTGTTGGCCTTGTTTTACGCTTGGCAATTGTGTGCCGGAAACATAAACTTTCAGTTCCATGGTGCTAAGGTCGGCAATTTTATAAAGCGCCCGACCTGGAGCCGCAATTTCTCCTGCTTCGGCATACTTATTTAACACCGTTCCTGTAACCGGATTGTGGATATAGCATTTGTGGATGGATTCGTTTACCTGTGAAATTTGCCTGTCGATCACCTCCATTTCCTCCGCAATTCCGTCCATTTGGGTTTGGATTGAAGAAACCTGTTTGTCGATAAGATCAAGGGAACCATTAATGTCGTCCAATTGTTTGGTGGTAGCTGCTTTTTCGGCAATCAGTTTTGTGACGCGGTTTTTTTCGACCAATAAGTTAGCTTTTTGTTGTTGCTGAACTTCTATCTGCGAACTTACACTGCTTTTTTTGACTGACACCACTTTCTTTTGCGACTGCAATTGTAGTTTTTTCAGGTATAAATCGGTTGTATCTATCAGAGCAACAATGCTTCCCGAATCGGGCTGTGAACCTTCGTCAATATTAAGGAAATGGATTTTTCCAACACTTTCTGACGAAACAGTTACCTGAACAGCTTCAAAATTCCCATAAGCATCACTCAGATTGTTGTTGCTTTTACAGGCGGATAACCACATCAAAGTTATCATTATCAATATATTGCGTGTGTTTGGCATGGATTTATTGATTATATTTTTTTACGTAGTTTAATTTTTAGTGTTCAATTTAAGCTAAAGTTGGGGCAAACAAACTACAACCCTCCGGTTGCCGCCTTATACAGAGCCTTCGATTGCAACAATTGCATTTTGTGGAGGTTTTGGGCCAGAAAAGCCTGTTCTTCGGCAAGTTGTTCGGTTACAAAATCGGTTGCTGTTATTGTCCCATTTTCGAGCTGAGCCGATGCCGAAAGGGTTATTGATTTCCTGAGTTTTATGATTTCATTATCAGTTTTTATCAATTCTTCCGTTTTTATAACATCCGAAAGGTATTGCTGAACAACCGCTTTGTTGGATAAATCATACGCATTTTTCTGGTTTTCGATTATTTTGCTGTTCAGGTCAAGTATTTGTTTTTCGCGGCTGGTTTGGTTCCAATTCCAGAAATTCCAGGTAGCTTTTACCCCAACCATGTAAAAAACAGTGGATCCCTCCTTAAAAACGTTGTAACCGGGATTTCCATACCCGGCTGTCCCAAATCCAAAAACTTTTGGCAAATCCTTTGATACTGATAGTTTTTTGGTTGCTTCGAGTTTTTGCTGCATCAGGCCAAAAACGCCAAATTCGGACCTAAGATTGTTGTAAACCGAAAGATTAACATCAATAACTGGTTCTGCAAAACTGGCGGCATCGTTCAATGTAATTCTAGTTAAAACCTGCATGGTGTTCATCAGCGAACGTTTCTGGCTTGTAATTTCCAACAGGCGTTGGCGTGCTTTCAATATTTCGGCTTGAAGTACATCGGCAGCCGATGGCAGCATGGCGCCTTCTTTGATCAAGGCTTTCACTTTTGTTAACCGCGAATCGAGGTCGTTGATAGTATTGTTTGTAACAACAACATTCAAATCGGAAAGCAATATACTGAAATAGAGCTGGTTGATGCGCTCGCGTATTTTGTAAAGCTCGGCTTCGTTGTTCAACTGGTTTATTTGCCGACTGTAATCTTCAACGGAGTTTTGTGCGTCAATAAACCCGCCTCCATAAATCAACTGGTTGGCATCGAGCGATATTTTGTATTGCGCTTTAGGTATTTGGGGGGCGGTCATGCCCGGTATTTTGAACGGAAGTTCGATAACTTCGTTCTGGTAAGTTGCTTGCCCGTTGATGTTAAGTTGCGGAAGTTTTCCGCTATCATTGTTTTGTTGCTGCAAGGCGCTCGACTGCTCGAAGTTTCCGTTTTGCAACGAAAGAGGATGGATTTTCATTGCCGCGGCAAGGCAGTCGTCCAACGAAACTGTTTGTGTTTGCGCCATTGTGGCTGTGGCAATCAAAACCACAAAAAGAAGTAAATATGTTCGGTACATCATGCTTGTATTGATTTTAGCACAAAATCTATTATTTCGGTTTCGCGGGCTGACAGGTAAATTTGGTATTCCTCATTGTTCATTTCAAAAATATTCTGAACTATGGGCCTGGCAACAAAAGGGAAAATACATAAGGCTATAATATTCACCACAAGGTGTTCGGCTTTTACCATCCTGATCATTCCCCGTGAGGCTTCATCTTCAATTTGTTTTTGAAGCAGCAAAGGTTTAATACCGGCTTTTTTGATGTATTTCAAAAAACTTTCGGGGTTGGAGTTCAATGTGTTGATTACAAATGAAGGGATGAATGGATTTTCCTGTAATGCTTTGAGGTAAATTTTTACAAAAAATGTGAGTTTTTCTTTTATACCGAGTTCGGCTTCAAGCAGTTGTTTCATAGCTGGAAACAAGTTGGCGGCCACTTCGCTGAAAACGGCTTCAAAAAGTTTTTCCTTGCTCCGGAAGTAATAATGCAACAAAGCCTTGTTTATTCCGGCATGGTCGGCAATTTCCTGCATCCGCGTACCCTCGAAGCCCTTAACGATAAAAACTTCGCGGGCTGCAATAAGTATTTGGTTTTCTGTACTTTCGCCAGAGGTTGTCATGGTATTTGGTGTTTTATTTGATGGTTTAACTATATAATTTAACCAACGGGTCAAAAGTAAACAGAATAATCTTTTGTTCAACAAAAGGGCAAAAAATAATTTCCTTTTTTCTCAAAACATATAAAATCGAAAAATCATTCAAGAACCCGAATAAAGAATGTAACTTTACAACACCAAATAACTCATTCAACTATGTTGCCTAACATTTTAAAAAATAAATATTTTTTCGCCTGTATTATTCTTAATATATTTATTAACAGTAGCTTATGGGCAGTTCGGGATAATGTGCGCTTACCGGCCCTGTTTTTGAAAAACGTGGGGCAGTTTAACAATGGTTCGCAATATTGCCTGAAATCTGCAAAATCTACAACTTTTTTCTTCGATAATTATATTGTTCATCAATTTACCACTGCTTCAACGGATCAAGATTCCACAAATTCAGGGGCCTTTAACATGCGCATCGATTTCGAAAACTGCAATCCGAAAGCGGTTTTTGAGGAAAGGGATGCTTTGGCGGCAAAATCCAATTTTTTTATCGGAACCGATCCGGCAAAGTGGAAAACCGGTATTTCCTCTTTTGGCACATTGGCATATAAAGAGCTTTACAATAAAATCGACCTGGTTTATTATGCCTCCACAAATGGGGTGAAAAACGATTTTGTTGTCCATCCGGGCGGTGAAATATCTGATATGGTATTGAAATACAGCGGGATAAAATCACTTTCGATAAATGCTCAAGGCGATTTGGTGCTTGCTACCGATGCTGGCGAATTAACAGAACGTATCCCGGAAGCATATCAGTTGATAGATGGTAAAAAAATCCTTGTTAAAGCACGATTCAGGATTGAAAACGGAAACAAAGTCGGCTTCCATGTTTCGAGCTATGACGCAGATTACGATTTGGTTATTGACCCGCAATTGGTTTATTGCACCTATATTGGGGGCAGTGGCGAGGATCAGTTTTATCACGGAAATATAGTTAAGGATGCACAGGGAAATTTATATTTGACGGCAAAAACTAAAAGCACCGATTTTCCTGTTACCCCAGGTTCGTATTCTTCCACTTTCCACGGTTTGTACGATGTGGTGGTTTTTAAATTCAATCCCACAGCTACACAATTGCTTTTCTCCACCTATATCGGGGGCAGCGACGACGATTGCCCTTATGGGATTGCTTTGAGCGGAAGTTCAAACGATGTGGTAGTTGCTGGATGGACACGCGGATCGGGATTCCCAATATCTTCCGGATCAATTTATCAAGGCTCTTATGCCGGCGGCTCCTGCGATGGATTTGTGTTGAAGTTAAATAATTCGGGAAGCGTTTTGCTCTTTTCAACCTATATCGGCAGCAATTTGGAAGACTATATACAGGATATGATAGTTGATGCTTCGGCTAACATTTACATTGCCGGATATTCGAGTTCCAATTTCCCGACCACAACTGGAGCGTATCAGGCAACCAACACAAATTCGGGCACTTACGATTTGTTTGTTTCAAAAATGAATTCCACAGGAACCACATTATTGGCTTCGACAATGATAGGTGGAACCGCGCACGACCGTGGACACGATGTGGCGATGGACAATGCAGGTAACGTATATATTTCGGGTTCGGCCGAAGGCACTTTCCCAACCACAGCTGGGGCTTACGATGTTACTTTTAATGGAGGTGGCAAAGATGTGGTGGTTTGCAAATTTAATCCGGGGCTGACTTCGCTTCTGTATTCAACCTACCTCGGAAGCAGTGGAGACGATTCGCCAGTAGATGGATTTTTAGTTGATAATTTGGATCAAGTTACAATTACCGGGAAATGCGAAATTGGTTTTCCAACAACGCCCGGCTCTTATAGCCAGACTTTTGCCGGAGGCACTTACGATGTATTCCTCACCAAATTAAATTCAACATTTAGCGACCTGATTTATTCAACGCTCATAGGCGGCACAGGCAACGACCAGGGTTACAGCCTCTGCCTCGACAATGCCGGGAATACAATAATTACAGGTTTTGCCGGGGCAGGTTTCCCAACTACTCCGGGTTGTTACGACGCCACATTTAACGGTTTTGATGATGCCTTCCTAGTAAAATTCAATTCCACTGCAACGCAATTGTTATATTCCTCGTACCTTGGCGGAAGCAATAGCGATTTTGGCATTGCCGTTTTGATGGATGGCGATACGGCTATAATTGCCGGCGATACAAAATCGTCGAACATGCCGGTTACACTGGCCAAAAAGCAAGACCAGAAAAGTTTTCCTGCTTGGTTTATGAAAAACCAGGGACAGTTCAGCAATGGCTCAAAATATTGTTTGAAATCAGCAAAATCAAACACTTTTTTTTACGATCAACATATTGTGCATCAGTTTATTTCGCACGAATCTGGGCATGATTCGGCAAATGCCAACATCCTGAACATGCAGGTTGATTTTGAGAACAGCAATAAAAATCCGGTTTTTGAGGAAAGGGATCCTATAGTTGGGAAAACCAATTATTTTATTGGCAACGACCCATCTAAATGGAAAACCGACATTGGCTCGTTCAGCACTTTGGCATACAAAAACCTTTATAACCAAATTGATTTGGTTTATTATAACGAAACCTCCGGGATAAAGAGCGATTTTGTGCTTCATCCCAAAGCTAAAATATTGGATATAACATTGAAATACAGTGGTATAAAGAGCATTTCCATAAATGATTTGGGCGCTTTGCAATTATTTTCCGAAACTGGTGAAATTACCGAACATATTCCTGAAGCATATCAAATGATAAATGGGACGAAAGTTCTGGTAAAAGTAAACTTCAAAGTTGAGGATGGTTTAAGGGTAAAGTTTGAAGTTCAGGATTACAACCCTGATTTTGACCTGATTATTGACCCACAGTTGATTTACTGCAGTTATATTGGTGGAACTGGCGATGATTATATGTACTCGGGAGATATTGAGAGAGATGCTTCCAACAATATTTATTTAATGGGGAGTACTTCAAGTTCTGATTTTCCGGTAACACCAGGAAGCTACTCCAATACATTATTAGGCGTAAGGGATGCATTTGTAATGAAACTTGACCCAACTGGCTCGCAAGTACTTTTCTCGACATATATTGGTGGGCCGGGTAACGACTCCCCTTATGCACTTGAACTCTCGGGCGTTACAAATGATATTGTTTTGATTGGATTGGCAGCATCAGGATTCCCAACAACATCTGGAGTTTATCAACCTGGTTTTCAGGGCGGCGGATATGACGTTTTTGTGTTAAAACTAAACAACGCAGGAAACAATCTGCTGTTTTCGACCTACTTAGGTGGCCCAGGCGAGGATTACTCATTTGATTTTGCCCTCGACAATAGCCAAAACATTTACATTATTGGCCAAACAAGCGGTTCGTTTCCTATTACGTCAGGAACGTATCAAACAAGTTTTGGTGGAGGTACATGGGACTTTTATTTAGCGAAGCTTAGCGCGAATGGAACTTCGCTTTTAAAATCAACTTATTTAGGTGGTTCCCTAAACGATAGGGGCGTTGGCATTGCGCTCGATGCAACAGGGAATGTTTATATTTCGGGTATTTCCGAAGGTAATTTCCCAACCACACCGGGCTGTTTCGACAATACGCACAACGGAGGTTCAAATGATATAATTATGGCTAAATTAAATGCCGACCTCTCCACCTTACTATATTCCACATACATAGGAACCTCAACTGACGATTGGGTAAGGGGCGACCTGTTTTTGGATGCGTCAAACAATTTGCTCATGGTTGGAAAAGCAGGCAACGGTTTTCCTACAACATCGGGGTGTTACCAGACTGCTTTTGGTGGCGGCACGTCTGATGGCCTTATGGTTAAACTTAACCAAACGGGTACAGGTTTGATATTCGCTTCATACTTAGGCGGTTCGGGAGATGATTATATCCTTAATGCCGTTATAGATCCAAATTCGAATATTATTGCTACCGGATATTGTGGTGCAGGATTCCCAACTACTTTGTCTGCTTACGACAACACGTACAATGGAAGCACCGATTCGTTTGTTGCAAAATTGAATCCTACAGCAACACAATTGTTGTATTCCACATATTTGGGTGGCAGCAACCTGGATCAAGGAATGGCTGTGAGCTGTTACAACGATACGGTTGTTTTGGTTGGTGAAACGCAGTCGTACAACCTGCCGGTTACGCCTTCAGCTTCTGCAAAAAAGAAAGGTAATGTTTCCGTCCCGAGTTGGTTTATGAAAAACCAGGGACAGTTCAGCAACGGATCCAAATATTGCTTGAAATCGGCAAAATCAAACACTTTCTTTTTCGATCAACATATTGTACATCAGTTTGTTTCGGGAGTTTCAGGCAAAGATTCGCTAAATGCAAACATCCTGAACATGCAGGTTGATTTTGAGAACAGCAATAAAAACCCGGTTTTTGAAGAAAGGGATCCTACGATTGGGAAAACCAATTTTTTTATCGGCAACGACCCATCGAAATGGCAAACCGACATTGGCTCGTTCAGCACTTTGGCATACAAAAACCTTTATAACCAAATTGATTTGGTTTACTATAA
>CAIRHD010000374.1 GCA_903878265.1 uncultured Bacteroidales bacterium
TGATAAATACTCAACGAGCCAATTACATCTTTCGAAGCTTCGTATATCGTGCGGGCTTTGTCGGCCAGGTTGCTGTCGCGCAAATGTTTTATAGTTGTATCCGAAAATGTAGCAACCTCAACGAGATCGTAGTTTTTGGCCCCGGTGGCATAAGCCCTAAGTGCTGCACCAATCTTAATAATTGCGGCAATAATGGCCGCTTCCAATTCGCCTTTGGAGCGGGTTGCACCTTTGGTTGTACGGTCCTGCACCTGCTTCAAATCGCGTATGGTACTTAGTATGGTTTGTAGGGTTGCAGCTATGGCGGCAATGGCCGGGTTAGCTGCCAAATCACTTGCACGTAAGCCGAGGAAAGCTGCAACACTTTCCAGCATGGCTTGTTGGTTTAATTGTTTCCTTGTCATTTGTTTTATAATTTGGTTGTTACAAATATACAATGAAAAACAGAAGAAATGGATAGGCAGGTATGCGATTTTATAAAAATATTTTAAACTCTCATAGGCAGGTTCGGGTTTCTGCTAGGTAACCTTCAAAAAAGGGAATGATAGTAACATTTTCTACATTGTCTGTGTTCGTTTTTCGCCATTTATAGGTTAAACTGATACAACAGATGCTATTTATAAACCGCCAGAATCTATTTCTATATCACCAATTGCCATTTCTACACCGCCACCTGCCATTCCTTCAGTGTCAGATGCCATTTCTACACCGCCACCTGCCATTCCTTCAGTGTCAGATGCCACTAAGCTAGTGTCTGATGCCAATGCGCTAGTGTGTGATGCGCTGGGCAGGATTTTTAATTCCGTCCCACAGAGTTAGGGGTTTTCAATTCCGAATTATTCCCTTGGTATATGCAGGTTTGCAATGCAGCAACAAAAGCTTGCTATTCTATTAATAATTTATTCATCCTCGGTTTCCAGTTCGTTAAATTTGGCATAGCGTTCCCATTTTTCTATTACCGCTTTCATATCGGCTGGCAATTCCGATTCAAAATACATTTTGCGCCCATCAGCCGGATGTGCAAACCCAAGCGATTGTGCATGAAGTGCCTGCCGCGGACAGGCATCAAAACAATTTTGTACAAACTGTTTATACTTGGTAAAGGTTGTGCCTTTTAGCACCTGGTTGCCACCATACCGCGAATCGTTGAACAAAGTATGCCCGATGTGCTGCATGTGGGCGCGTATCTGGTGCGTGCGGCCGGTTTCGAGCGTACACTCCACAAGTGTTATGTAATGGAAACGCTGCAACACCCGGTAATGCGTAATGGCTTCCTTGCCGTGGCTGCCATCGGGGAACACGTCCATTATAAGCCTGTCGCGCAAGCATCGGCCAATGTGCCCGGTAACGGTGCCTTCTTCTTCCTTAAAATCGCCCCACACCAAAGCCTGGTATTTCCGGTCTACTTTATGTTCAAAAAAACCACGGGCCAGGCGGCTTTGGGCCAATTCGTTTTTGGCTATCAACAACAGTCCCGAAGTATCCTTGTCAATCCTATGCACCAAATACGGCCCTGTTTCGCTAACCACGCCCTCTTGCTGAAAGCGGTAAGCCAAAGCATTTACAAGCGTTCCGGTGTAATTGCCATGTGCGGGATGCACCACCATTCCGGGCGCTTTGTTTATCACAAGCACATCGTCATCTTCATAAACCACTTGCAATGGGATATTTTCGGGCAGTATTTCCGTTTCCCTCGGCGGATAAGCCAACACAATGGAA
>CAIRHD010000375.1 GCA_903878265.1 uncultured Bacteroidales bacterium
AAGGAAAATAAATTGAATTATCAAAACTCACTGTTCCCAGATAAGCAGGGGGCTTACTTTTGAAAAAGAAAAAAATGCGATTAATAATCAATTAGTTACCCTCATTTTAGTCCAGAATTATTGCTTTACCGGACAACAATGTTTCATAAAATAAAAAAAATTAAACCTATCAATATAGACACTTCAAAACGCTTTTACCCTTACAAAGTGGAAAAATAAATTTTGTTATGGAGGAAGTGAGATGGCGGATGAGCGATGTGCGAAGTCGGATATGAGATGTAGGAAGTCGGATAGGGGAACATAGAACCTAGCACCAGTAACTAATAACCAGTAACAAGTAACCATTAATCCGGTCAATTTTTCATACTTTCGCGGCATGAAACCCATAAGAATTACAGCCGTATCCTATTACAACACACTCCCGTTTATTTATGGGTTGAAACATTCCGGTTTGCTTTCAGGTTTTGTACTCAGCCTCGATGTGCCTTCGGAATGTGCACGAAAACTTATTGCCGATGAAGCCGATTTAGGTTTGATTCCCGTAGGCGCTTTGCCCGGCATAAAGGGCTACCAATTAATTGGAAATTTATGCATTGGTGCTGACAAGGACGTAAAATCGGTTTTGTTGCTTGCCAATATTGGGCTGAATATGCTGAAAACGATATATTTGGATTCTGACAGCCGCACTTCGGTGAACCTAGTCCGAATATTGGCACAGAAATATTGGAAAATAAACCCTGAATGGAAAAGCCTTTCAAAATTAACAGGCAAACTTGGCTCTGACGAAGGAATGGTTTTGATTGGTGATAAAACCTTTGGCCTTTGTGCCCAATATCCTTTTTGCTACGACCTGGCTAACGAATGGATAAAGTTTACCGGGCTTCCATTTGTGTTTGCAGTTTGGGTTTCGCGCAAAACCTTGCCCGATGAGTTTGTAAAGTCATTCCAGGCAGCACTTTCGTGGGGGATCCACCATCTCGAACAATCGGTAATCATGGCCGAAAAGCTGCACATTACACCTGAGCAACTGATTTCTTACCTCAACAACGACATTAGTTACCCATTGGATAAACCGAAAATGAAAGGGATGGAACTGTTCCTGGGTTATTTGTCGTAAATCCCGCCTCCACAAATGCATAGTAAACTTGGTGAAGCTTTGCGACTTTGTGCCTTTGTGCCTTTGTGGCAAAAAAGAATTTTCGGAATGGACTCAACTTTACATCTTAAACGCCCCAATTATGAGCCTGAACAATAAAATCAAAGACTTCGACCCTAATGGTTTAGGCGATTTGAATGGCAATATTTATGGTTTGCCATTTAATACCGATGAAGCCAAACTCGTCATTATTCCAGTTCCTTGGGAAGTAACCGTATCCTATCAAACCGGCACTGCCGAAGCTCCAGAAGCCATACTCGAAGCATCGTATCAGGTTGATTTATACGACCCTTTTGTTCCCGATGCGTGGAAACTTGGCATTGCCATGAGCGAAGTTAACCAACATATCAAGCTGAAAGGTGCAGATTTGCGCGAAAATGCTGAATTGTATATCGAAAAACTTTCGCAAGGGTTTAAATTGGAACACAACCACGAATTGCAAGGCATACTCAGCGAAATAAACCAAGCTTGCACCGAATTGAACCATTGGCTAAAAGGTGAATCAAGTGCACTGTTAAACCAGAAAAAAGTAGTCGCTGTGCTTGGTGGCGACCATAGCACCCCTTTGGGCTTGATTCAGGCTTTGGCCGATAAAAACCCATCGTTCGGGATACTGCATATTGATGCTCATGCCGATTTGCGCGAAGCGTACGAAGGTTTTGAGTTTTCTCATGCTTCCATAATGTATAATACTATTAAAATACCCCAAATATCGCATCTTGTGCAGGTTGGCATACGCGACTACTGTGAAGCCGAACTAAATCTCATTCAAACGGACAATCGGATTTTCACCTTCTTTGACCGCGACCTGAAACAACAGCAGTACAAAGGTAAAAACTGGGCTGAAATATGCGATAGCATCATTTCACTGTTGCCTAACAATATTTATCTGAGTTTTGATATCGATGGATTAGATCCAAAGCTTTGCCCTAACACAGGCACACCGGTTCCTGGTGGCCTCGAATTGGAACAGGCATTGTTTCTTATTGAAAAACTTGTGCATTCAGGCCGCAAAATCATTGGCTTCGACCTTAATGAAGTTGCTCCCGGAAGCGATGAATGGGATGCCAATGTTGGTGCAAGGTTGCTATACCGGTTGGCCAACATGTGTTTGATATCGAACCAATAAACAAAAAAAAAAACCGCTGAAATACCAATTGGCAATTTCAGCGGAATTTTTGTTTCAGACCAAACCTGGTTTTATTTCCTGATAGCTTTTTGCTGTTGTTGTTTGGTCATGTCTTCCAAACGTTTTTGAAACGATGATTTCTTTACCGGTTTCGTTTTGTTTTCCTGTATGCGTTTGTGCAGTTTATCTTCGTTTACAAAACGGCGTATTACAAACATTTGGGCAAAAGTAAACAGGTTGGCGAGCATATAATAGTAACTCAAACCAGCCGAAAAGTTGTTGAAGAAACCCAGGAACATAATAGGCATAAGGTACATCATGGTTTTCATGCCGGGCATCTGCTGTGTTGAACCCATCATATCGTTGTTCATCTTGGTGTACATGATGGTCGAAATGGTCATCAATAAGGTAAACAAACTGATGTGGTTGCCATAAAACTGGCTCAAAAGTGGGATTTGTGCCGTCCAGGAATAAATAGAATCATAACTCGATAAGTCGGTTGCCCAAAGGAATGGCTGTTGCCGAAGTTCAAAAGCTGCCGGAAAAAAACGGAAAAGCGCAATCAATATCGGAAATTGCAGCAGCATTGGCACACAACCCGCCATTGGGTTTACACCAGCTTTCTTGTACAAAGCCATTGTTGCTTGCTGTTTCTTCATTGCATCATCCTTTTTGGGGAATTTGAGTCCGATTTCCTCAATTTCCGGTTTAAGGATGCGCATCTTTGCTGAAGAAATATAGGTTTTCCAAGCAATTGGGAAAAGTACTATCTTCAATAAAATGGTAAGTATCAGGATGATGATGCCATAATTCATATTGGTTGACTCAAGCCAATTGAAAACTGGAATTACAGCAAACCGGTTTATCCATTGCATAAGGAAGAAGCTCCAGCCCAATGGAATCTGTCGTTCCAAGTTCATGCCATATTGGCGAAGGACTTTATATTTGTTTGGGCCAAAATACCATTTCAGGTTATACGACTGATCGCTTTCGATGCTAAAAGGTAAAATGTAAGCCGATTTCATGGTTTTAACCTGGCGATCCATATTGTTATCGGGGTAGCCAATTGTTTCAATATCAGTGCTCTCAAATTTATCTTCAGCAATTAAAGTGGCCGAAAAGAACTGTTGTTTGAACGAAACCCATTTAACGGCGGTTGAAACCCTTTCTTTTGCATCCTTGGTTTCGCTCAGGTAATTTACCTCGCCTGCCAAATCCATATAATGGATGGTTGACTGTGTTTGCTCAGTTTTCAGGCTTTTTTCCTGCTGTAAAAGAGTAGTGCTCCAAAGCAGCGACATATCGCGGGTATTTTGGGCAATATAGCCTCTCATACCAACGAAATTAACTTTATAGCCAACCATGTAATCATTGCCTTTGAGCGTATAAACGTACTCAATATAGCTCGATGAAGAAGTTGTATCTGCTTTTCCTGGATAAACCCTTAAAGCAAACTGTATGGAATCTTTTCCGGAAACACGCAACGAATCCGCTCCATCTGTACCAACTGGGATAAATTTCAGGTCGGCAGTATTTAGTGTCCGGAGATCCTCAGTGTTAATTTCAAATCCAAACATGGTAGAATCGCCTTTGTAAAGCACTAATGGCAAACTATCAAATGTTTGGTAATCCTTTAATTGTACTGACCAAATCCTTCCACCATTCGATGAAATTTTCAATTTCAGCAAATCATTTTCGATGGTATAAAATTTTTCCTCGCTATCGGTAATTGTTCCAAAACCTTTGGAAAGTGAATCATGAACAGGCATTGCTTTAGCCACCGGGTTTGTTTTGGCCAACGAGTCGTCTAATGTCTTTTTATCCATTGCAGCTTCCAAAGCCAACAATGAATCAGCACGTTGGGCAAAACTAATCGAATCGGCCTTTCGTTTGGCGGCTGCCATTTCTTCTTTCGATGGAGCCATCCAAAGGCTGTAGCCTATCAGTAAACCAACAATGATTACCAGGCCAATGATATTACTTTTAGTCATTTAAAAATTTGTATGAATTGGATTTATTATTTCGATTTGAGTTATAAAATACTAACTTACAGCAGATTGCCATATCGTTAATTTTACAAGGCGGCAAAGATACAAAATGTTACATTACCACTCTGACCCAATAGTAAAGATTGGGCAAACTGTTTCGACAATCAGTTAAAATGCAAGGAATTAGGTTGCAATCCAGATTATTTGGAGTGTACTTTTTTGTATTGGATAGTTGCTTTCACAAAATGCACAAACAGCGGATGCGGCGAGGCAACAGTACTCTTATATTCGGGGTGAAACTGAACGGCTACAAACCAGGGGTGATCACGTAACTCAATAATTTCCACGAGGTTGTTCTGATTGTTTATCCCTACAGGAACCATTCCAACTTTTTCATATTCTGTAATGTAAGCATTGTTGAACTCGAAGCGGTGCCTGTGGCGTTCAACTATCTCGGTTGTATTGTAAACCTCCGAAACTATTGATTTGGGCGAGATGGTACAAGGGTACGAACCGAGCCGCATGGTACCGCCTTTTTTATCAATCTTCTTCTGTGCCTCCATAATGTCGATTACCGGATATGGTGTAGCAGGGTTCATTTCGGTAGAATGTGCGTCTTTATATCCCAATACATTCCGGCCAAACTCAATAACGGCACATTGCATCCCTAGGCATATTCCGAAAAACGGTATTTTGTTTTCACGAGCAAACCTGATAGCTATGATTTTTCCTTCAATGCCGCGTTCGCCAAAACCTGGGGCAACCAAAATACCATCCAAATCTTTAAGCAAATGCTTACAAGTGCTTTCATTGATCGATTCGGAATGTATCATTATAAGGTTCACCTTATACTGGTTTTCGGCACCGGCATGTATAAATGATTCCGTTATGGATTTATAGGCATCGCGCAATTCAACATATTTGCCAACAAGGCCAATGTTAACTTCGCCAATCGGATTTTTAAGCTTATGCAAAAACTGTTCCCAATGCTTTAGGTCGTGTTGTTTGCGGATTGGAACCTGCATTTTTTCGAGCACAACCTGATCCAGCTTTTCATCCCGCATAAGCATAGGCACATCGTAAATAGTCTCTACATCAATGGATTCGATTACTGCAGATGGGTTCACGTTGCAAAAAAGCGCAATTTTGTTCCGTATTGCTTGGGTAAGATGTTTTTCGGTGCGGCACACGATTACGTCGGGCTGAACACCCGATTCCAGCAACATTTTCACCGAATGTTGGGTAGGTTTTGTTTTCAGTTCGCCCGAAGAAGCTAAGTATGGAACAAGTGTAAGATGTATTACAAGGCAACGGTTACCAAGTTCCCATTTCATTTGCCTCACAGATTCAATATAGGGCAATGATTCAATATCGCCTACAGTGCCGCCAATTTCGGTAATCACAAAATCGTAATTGCTACTGGAACCAAGCAATTGAATTCGGTTCTTGATTTCATCGGTTATATGTGGTATAACCTGTACGGTTTCGCCCAAGTAATCGCCACGCCGTTCCTTATCAATCACCGCCTGATAAATACGACCTGTTGTAACGTTATTGGCTTGGGAAGTGCGCACATTTGTAAACCTTTCGTAATGACCGAGATCCAAATCTGTTTCGGCACCATCGTCGGTAACAAAACATTCGCCATGTTCATAAGGGTTCAATGTTCCCGGATCGATATTGATATAAGGATCGAGTTTTTGGATTGCTACCCTAAAGCCACGGGAAATAAGGAGTTTGGCAAGCGATGAACTTATAATCCCTTTGCCTAAGGAGGAAGCTACACCGCCTGTTGTAAAAATGTATCGTGTTTCGGCCATTATAATTTTGTGAACTGTTTGATTCGGTATTTATACAACAAATACTTTTAAGACGCTTAAATTTCCCTGAAATAAGGTTATTCTATTATTGCAACCAAGGCTTAAAAATTTGTGCAAAATTACAAATCACAGCACTCAATTCCTTGAAAAATAAATAAAAAAAAAGCCTGATCATTGTCAGGCAACATTTACTTACTATTTCCTCTGTAATCAATCAGCATTAAATGTGCTTATTTCGACACATTCAGCCACAACCGCTTTGATTTCGTCGCGTGAACATGGTTTGGCCAAAAAAGCATTCATTCCGGCTTCAGCGCATCTGGTCCTCATCAAGCTGTCGGCATAAGCCGTAATTGCTACAATCGGGATTTTGCTGTTGAACGCCCTAATGTTCCTTGTTGCTTCAATCCCATCACAAACCGGCATATCAATATCCATTAAAATGGCATTAAAGAAATCGGACTTGCATGCTTCTGTTGCCTTCAACCCATTATCAACAATCACAAACTCCCACCCCAACCTGCCCATGTACCTGGTCATAAGCAACTGGTTCATTAAGTTATCTTCTGCAATTAAAACCTTCATATTCGACACATTTTGCATATTATCAAGTAAAGCAATCCAAACAAAACCTTGCAAATGTAAAAAAAATGAGCACTTAAAAAAAAAATGAGCATTTTTTTGGAAACATTTATTTTGTTGCCCATCCAATCTATTTTGCGATAATTTTTGGCCAATTCTCATAACCAAATTAACTTGGCAAAAATAGTGAACTATATTTTGGATTTTCTATAATGCCCTTTAAGAACCAACATTCACTTTTCCGATGGCATTCATCTCTTTTCCGATGGTATATGCCACAGTTGCGAGGTTTTATCCTCTGTTCCAAAGGTTTGCGCCTCCTTTGAGATGGCTTATGCCTCTATTAAGATGGTTCTTTGTGATGGCGTAAAACATCTAAGCGGAGTAAAACAACATCTAAGCGGCGTAAAACAACATTGGAGTAGCGGAGCAAATGTTATAAGTGGTGATTATTATTATAAGGTATCAGCACATCAGTGAAAAGAAAGTATTCGAATGTTGGCATGAAACAACTCAATTCGCTTCATGTTTAATAATCTCAAATGAATTATTTGCACTTTATCCTCCAAAATCGCTTAACAATTATTTAACATTAGAGTAATTACTACTTAATATTGGCGCTATTACTTTACATAAAATTAATATACAACCTAAACCTTCAAAAAATGAAAACCAAGGCTCTGATACTTTTACTGTTACTTTCAGTAAATCAAATGTTTGCACAAAATATCAAGATAAAAGGAAGTGACACGGTGCTTCCACTCACGCAAACCGAAGCAGAAGAATATATGAAGGCGAACAAGCAAGCTTCCATAATGGTAACAGGTGGCGGTTCTGGAGTTGGGGTGGCTGCTTTAATGAATGGAACAACTGATATAGCACAATCCTCCCGTAGTTTAAAACTTGATGAGAAATTAAAACTAAAGGAAGATGGCAAAGCATACAAAGAAATTATTGTTGCTTACGATGCTTTGGCAGTTATTGTACACCCTTCAAATAAGATAACCCAACTCAAGCGTGAACAACTCGAAGGCATATACACAGGCAAGATTACAAACTGGAAAGAAGTTGGTGGTGCGGATTTGAAAATTGTGGTTTACTCCCGTGAAACCAGTTCAGGTACATACGAGTTTTTTAAAGAACATGTTCTCGACAAGAAAAATTTTGCAGGCTCAGCACTTCTAATGCCTGCAACCGGGGCAATTGTTCAAAGCGTTTGCCAAACCAAAGGTGCAATCGGTTATGTTGGGTTGGCTTACCTCGAAAAAAATATCAAGGCATTGAAAGTATCCTACGATCAGGGAAAAACATTTGTGGCCCCATCTGTAAAAGCCGCTAAGAACAAGAGCTATCCCATAAGCCGTCCACTTTATTATTATTATTTGACTTCAGTTGAAAAAACTGTCAGTCCTTTTGTTAAATTTGTACTCTCGCCTGTTGGGCAACAATTAGTGTTGAAAGCTGGATATGTACCGTTAAAATAAGTAGGCAGTGCAGAACTAAAGTCGGCTTTAAATTCAAAACATTCAATCTATTGCAGTAGAAACTGAAAATTAATGGGAAAAGGAAGAAGAATATACGAGAAAATTGTTACGGGCATATTGTTTTCGAGCAGTACAATTACGAGCCTGACAGTTATATTGATTGTAGTTTTTCTTTTTAAGGAAGGTATCGGCCTGTTTAACAGTACGCCTACCGAAAAAAATTATGTAATTGCCGTCAGCAAGGTCAATACCGTTCCTATTATCACTTCTAACCAACTTGCCGATATTTTTAATCAGGATATAACAAACTGGAAGCAACTTGGTGGTCTTAACGACAGCATTGTCCGCTTAACGGTGAATGACCTTGCAAATATTTTTACCGAAGAAGAACTTGGCCCGAACCTGGAATTCCTTCCTGCAAAGGTGAACGAATATATAAAAGCAACACCAGGGGTGATTTTGTACCTATCTAAAAACCAGCTTCCATCCAATTTTGAAGGTAGGGTAATTCCGGTAAAAAAGATTACAGTCAAAGATTTTGTGGGTGGAAAACACTGGTATCCGACAACTGAACCTATCCCGCAGTTTGGGATTTGGCCAATGATTGTAGGCACGCTGATGGTTACATTTGGGGCAATTCTGTTTGCACTTCCTTTTGGGATGGCCACTGCTATTTTTATGTCGGAAGTTGCCGATATCCGTTTGCGCAATATTTTGAAACCTGTTGTGGAGTTGCTTGCAGGTATCCCTTCGGTAGTTTACGGGTTTTTTGGTCTTGTGGTACTTGTTCCCCTTATACAGCAATTATTTAAACTTGATGTTGGCGAAACCGTGCTTGCCGGGAGCATCGTATTGGGGATTATGGCACTCCCAACTATTGTTACCGTTGCCGAAGATTCGCTCCGCACCACACCACGGGCACTAAAAGAAGCCAGTCTGGCTTTAGGCGCTTCGCAATGGCAAACACTGGTTCGGGTTGTTATCCCATATTCAAAATCCGGTATTTCAACGGCTGTAATACTTGGAATTGGAAGAGCGATAGGTGAAACAATGGCTGTTTTAATGGTAACTGGCAATTCATCAAACATCCCGACATCATTTTTACAACCCACCCGCACAATCCCAGCTACAATAGCTGCCGAGTTAGGAGAAACACCTTATGGTGGATTGCACTTTAGCGCTCTGTTTGCACTGGCAATAATCCTTTTTCTGTTTACAATAATCATAAACTTAACAGTTGAAATTATAAAGAATAAAAACCGGAGAGCTTAGATAGTGAAGAGTGAATAACGAAAAGTGAAAAGTGAAGGACTACTCTATAACCACCGAATAACCATCGAATGACGAATGAATGACCACTGAATATCCACTGAATGACCACAGAATGACCACAGAATGACCACCATCAACCAATAACCATCTACCAATAACAAAACACGCGTGAACACAAAACAACTGAAACAAAAGATAGCTTTCTCCATTTTTGGGACAATGAGTTTTATAGTTGTAGCTATATTGTTCATAATACTTGGATTTATTGTAATCAGGGGATTTGGAGCAATAAGCTGGGAATTCCTGACAGAAATGCCAAAAGATGGGATGACAAAAGGTGGGATTTTCCCTGCCATAGTAGGAACCGGATGCTTAGTATTGGGAAGCATGATTTTTGCCTTCCCGATTGGAGTGCTTTCTGGTATTTATATTAACGAATACCTCGTTGAAAGTTGGCTTAAAAAGTTTTTGCGCATGATGACCAACAACCTGGCTGGTGTTCCTTCAATCGTATTTGGCTTATTTGGGATGGCGTTATTTGTTAATTACCTGAGTTTTGGTGATTCTATTATCGCAGGTTCCATGACCTTAGGCTTGCTGGCCTTGCCAGTTGTTATAAGGCTTACCGAAGAAGCTTTAAAAACTGTTGACGACAATTTGCGACTTGGAAGTTATGCCCTTGGTGCCACTAAGATACAAACCATACAAAAAGTGGTTTTACCTGTTGCATTTCCTAATATAATGACAGGATTGATTCTTTCTATCGGAAGGGTTTCTGGCGAAACAGCTCCGATACTATTTACAGTGGCAGCTTATTTTCTACCAAGGCTACCGCATAGTTTGAGCGATCAGGTAATGGCGTTGCCTTACCATCTATATGTGTTGGCAACCAGTGGGACTAATATGGAAGAATCGCGGCCAATGGCTTATGGAACAGCTTTGGTACTGGTATCGATAGTGCTAATAATCAATGTTTCAGCCAGTTTGTTGCGCCGCCGCATACAGAAAAAAAATAAAATGAATTAAATAATGGTTCAAAATGGTTCAATTTCGTTCAAAACGGTTCAAAGTTGTTCAATGTTCAAAATGGCTCAATGTTCAATGTTGTTCTAAATAGCCGAAAAACAATCATCAGCTTCCTTTTTTAGGAACTTTGAACTTTTGAACCTTGAACCTCAATACCTAACAGCCTAAACCCCTAACAGCCTAAACCCCTAACAGCCTAAACCTCTAACAATGACACAAGCAGAAGCAAAAAATGTAAATGTGTGGTACGACGATTTTCAGGCGTTGAAAGATATCAGCATGACATTTGAACCTAATACCGTTACAGCGTTAATCGGCCCATCGGGATGTGGGAAATCGACCTTTTTGCGGCTCTTTAACAGGATGAACGACCTTATTCCATTATTCAGGATGGAAGGTTTGGTTACCGTAAACGGCCAGAATGTTTACTCAAAAGGAGTAAGGCTCGACGAAATGCGCAAAAAAGTTGGCATGGTGTTTCAGAAACCAAACCCTTTTCCAAAATCTATTTTTGAAAACGTTGCATACGGATTAAGGGTTAATGGCATCAACAATAAAAAAGAAATTCAGGAAACTGTGGAACGCTCATTAAAACAGGCAGCTTTGTGGGACGAAGTAAAAGATTCGCTTAAAAAATCGGCAATGGATCTGTCGGGCGGACAGCAACAACGATTGTGTATTGCCCGTGCCCTTGCCGTTCAACCCAAGTTGATCCTTATGGATGAGCCAGCTTCAGCGCTCGATCCAATTTCTACCAATCGTATCGAAGAGCTTATTTTCGAGTTGAAAAAAGACTATACTATAATCATAGTCACACATAACCTTCAACAAGCCGGGCGTATCAGCGATTCGACCGCATTCTTTTACCTTGGCGAACTGATTGAATATAACCTGACAAAAAAAATATTCCTCAATCCCGACAACGAACGAACCCAAAATTATATCACTGGAAGGTTTGGTTGAGAAAAATGTCGGATGTTATTTCAGAAAACAATCACCTTATCACCCTTCTCACCAAACAGCTTACATTAACCCCTAAACCCTTCAAAAATGACCGTTATAGATAACAACATTCAGCAAATAAGGACCGATCTCGTGCAAATGTGGACATTGGTGATAAACCAAATGGAAAAAGCCCGGCTTGCACTTATTGATGGCAATAAAAACCTGGCCCGCGAAGTCCGCATGAACGAAAAACGTGTGGATGCTTTTGAGCTAAAACTCGATATGGACAGCGAGAATGTGCTTATGCTCAAAAATCCGGTTGCAATTGACTTGCGGTTCATACTTTCCGTATTAAAAATCAATTACAACCTTGAACGGATTGGAGATTATGCAAATGCTATCGCCAAAGTTGCCGAACATTCTTCAGGACCAATGCCCGAGGATATACTGCAAGCGACACACCTCCCGGAAATGTTTTTTACTGCACAAACCATGTTGCAGGAATCGTTAAACGCTTTCGAGAAATCGGACCGCAACCATGTGAATGTTTTATTTGGTATGGACGAAAAACTCGACAAAACCAACAACAATGCCAATAAAATTATTAGCGATCTTATCAAGCAGAAACCTGATGATACCTTGCTTATCCTCGAAGCTCTTTCAATAATGCGCAAACTCGAACGAACTGGCGACCACATTCTAAACGTTGCCGAAGAACTCATTTTCTATTTCGATGCCATAGTGATAAAGCACAGTAAATTACATAAAAACCAATAGGTATCGGAGTTGCTATTCAATAACAATTTACGATCGAAAAACCTACTCCTTTATTGATAAAATTTCAATTGCTATATGGCGGTTGTTAATTGATTGAATCACAAATCGCTTCACTTTTCACTGATAACTGACTTATGGATAAATCAAAATATACAATCTTACTTGTTGACGACGAAGAAGATATCCTCGACTTTGTAGGGTATAACCTTAGAAAAGAAGGCTTTACTGTAAATACATCCCTTAACGGAAGGGATGCACTAAAGTTGGCAAAAAAAGAAATCCCGCATTTGATCCTGCTCGATTTGATGATGCCCGAAATGGATGGTATCGAAACTTGTCAGGAGCTGAAACGTTACCCTGAACTTAAAGATACTATCATTGTATTTTTTACGGCACGTAGCGAAGATTTTACCCAGATTCTTGGTTTGGATGCCGGTGCCGACGATTATATTACCAAGCCAATCAAGCCGTCGGTATTGGTTAGTAAGGTTAATTCGTTGTTGCGCAGGATACCAATTGTGGAAGCAGAATCCCTTGTTTTTCAGGCGGGCGATATTATTATCGATAGGGAGAAATACCTTGTTGTGATTGATGGTAAAGAAATTCAACTTGCACGAAAGGAATTTGAACTGCTTAGTATTCTTGCCACAAAACCAGGAAGGGTATTTACCCGCGAAGAAATTTTGAATCGGGTTTGGGATGATGATGTGGTAGTTGGCGAACGAACCATTGATGTTCATATCCGCAAGATCCGCGAAAAAACCGGCACCGATCATATCAAGACTATCAAAGGGGTTGGGTATAAATTTGATGCAAGATAATTTGGAATTTTGAGGATTTGGGGATTTGAAAATGCAATACATCAAGCTTAATCTAAGTGTAAGGATTTGATAATGATATATAATAAATAGCACCAACTGATTGAATTTTAAAACATTACGACCTCGTCTTCTATCGCATTAACACATTGCCTCATTAACCTATTACCACATTAACTAATCAACACATTACCACATTAACTAATTACCACATTAACCAATGGCCGAAACTACACCACAACGATTAGCTTTCATACTTGCAGTATTGTTATCGCTTATGGCGGCATTTATGTTTTTTATATTCGAAGGTTTTAATGCAAAGCAAAATTATTGGTTTTTGATGCTTGGGTTATTTTTGCTCCTTATTTTCATACAATACA
>CAIRHD010000376.1 GCA_903878265.1 uncultured Bacteroidales bacterium
AGTGTAGCTGTTCAACACAAGTTGAAATACATCATTTTACCAGATGCCATTAACCTGAAAAACACTGCATTTGCTTCCCAATATGCAACAGCAAGAGTGAGCATCAACGGCAGTAAACCTGGGGAAAAGCAAACCATGACCGGCGAACCCATGATTTACAGTTTCACCATTTTGCAAAATGCCCAGAACAAAGCCGCCGCCCTTGCTTTTGCTGCGTTTTTGCTTGGCAAAAATCAAGGACAGGCAATTATGTCGCGAAACGGCCAACCCTCGGTTGTTCCATCGAAAGTTGAAAATTTCGACAAAGTGCCATCTCAATTAAAAGCGTATGTAAAAAAGTGAGATTTTTCAAAAACCGGATAGATTTTTAACCTTTGAACCCATTGAGCCTTAAACGCGAACATTTGAATAAGTGAACATTTGAACAAGTGAACAAACGAACATTTGAACAAGCGAACATTTGAACAATGAGAACATTTGAACATTGAACGCGAAGAATAGAACCATATAAAATGAAACAATTTTCCTCTTTTCAAATCGCGATAAGCCTTGCAGGAGCTTTAATACTCCTGTTTATTGTTGCGCCTTTAGTTGGGATGTTTGTTTCAACAAGTCCATCGGATTTATTTGCCACTGCGTGCGATTTAGAAGTGCAACAAAGCATAAAACTTACAATTTGGGTTTCGCTTGCTGCTACCATTTTTTTTGCAATCGCGGCTATTCCACTTGCGTATTTGCTTGCGCGAAAAGAGTTTCCGTTAAAAAGCATCGTTTCCGGAATTATTGATTTGCCTGTTGTTATACCACATTCAGCGGCTGGAATTGCCATACTGGGATTTGTTTCACGCGATTCATTAGTAGGGAAAATGGGATCGTCAATTGGGCTAAATTTCGTGGGACACCCAGCCGGAATTGCCCTTGCCATGGCATTTGTTAGCCTTCCATTCCTAATAAATGCTGCACGCGACGGGTTTATGGGGGTTCCTGTAAGGCTCGAAAAAGCTGCTCTGACACTGGGTGCTTCGCCGGCGAGAGTATTTTTCACCATTTCGCTTCCTTTGGCCTGGCGCAGCATAGTTTCGGGCTTGATCCTGATGTTTGCCCGTGGCATGAGCGAATTTGGCGCTGTAATCATGGTTGCATATCATCCTATGATTACACCGGTTTTGATTTATGAGCGGTTTGGCGCATTCGGATTAAATTATGCAAGGCCGGTATCGGTATTGTTTATTTTGGTTTCACTTACCGTTTTTATCGCGCTTAGGATGCTTGCAAGAAACAAAGGACAAAAATTCTCGAACCATGCTTGAACTCCGGAATGTTTCCTGTTCGTTTCCAGGTTTCAATCTCTCTGAAATCAGTTTCAGTGTTGCCGATGGGGAATATTTTATCTTACTTGGCGAATCCGGAGCTGGAAAATCCTTGCTTCTCGAAGCCATAGCAGGTCTTAATCAGGTGAAAACCGGAAGCCTCATTTTGAACGGAAAAGATATTACCCACCAAAAAATCCAGCAACGTGGCATTGGCCTTGTATTTCAGGATCAGGCTGTTTTTCCTCACCTTTTGGTTCGAGAAAATATTGCTTATGCGTTGAAAGGCAAATATTTAACAAATTCTGAAAAGGAAAATATCATCAAGGAAACAGCTCTTTTGTTACAAATCCCTGGCCTTTTGAACCGCAAACCTGCAACCTTGTCCGGCGGCGAATTACAGCGGGTTGCTTTGGCTCGCGCATTGGTGCAGAAACCAACTATTTTGCTTTTGGATGAGCCTTTATCGGCCACCGACAGCAAACTCCGCTCCGAATTGCGCGCTTTATTGCGGCAAATAAACCGCATGGGCCAAACCATTATTCATGTAACGCACGATTTTGATGAGGCTGTTTCCCTTGCCGACCATATTGCTATCATGAACCAGGGAAGAATCGTTCAAACAGGAACGCCACAGGAAGTTTTCGGAAAGCCTGCGAACGGTTTTGTTGCTCATTTCGCTGGGATCCGCAATTTTTTCAAGGTTTCAATCGAAAAGCTAAACGGAACTTGTGTTGTTTGGCCGAAAAAAGAAGTTGCTATTTTTACAGCAGATAATACCGAGACGGATTCGGGATATATTTTAATCCGGAACGAAGATATTCTGCTCTCGCCCAACGCTTTTGAAAGCAGCGCACTGAATAATTTTGAGGGAAAAGTTGTTGATATTTATCCTTCGCGCAGCGGCATGGAAGTAGAGCTAGATATTGGAATTGCCATGTTTGCACAAATAAGCTGCGAATCGGCCACGAAACTTAAACTTGCCCCCGGTGAAAATGCTTGGGTACACTTTAAAGCTTCGTCGGTTAAGTTTATTGCCGGATAAGATTTTAGAACAGGGCCTTAAAATCTTAATACGCATATTATAAATTACTTAGCTTTATTTTTTATACGATAATGCGCTTGAATAAATCTCTGGCACCATGATGGACCAATAAAATATGCAACTCGTTTTTACTAACAATTCTATAAATTATACGATAATTTCCTTCAATAATTTCCCGAACTTTTGGGTCATTTAGTTCCTCAACAATTTTGCCAATTTCGATTTGAGACTTTAAAATTTCAGTCTTGTTTTGTATCCGCTCCACTTGCAGTTTTGCATACCGTTTAGAGTCTAAAGAAATATAATCTTAAATTTCTTTCAGGTCATTTTTAGCGGCAAGCAACCATTTTATTCTAACCATTTCCCCATTTCCAATTTGAGAGCTTCATCAGGGATAGTTTCCCCATTCTTCGATAGTAAAATCCTGTTTTCCAATTTCTCAACAAAAACCAATGTGTCATTTAACTCATCAATTGACATTTCATCGGGGAACTTTTCAATATGTTTTTTCAGCTTTTCTTTGGTTATCATGGACTTGTATTTTAATGCTAAATCACAAATTTTTTATACAGGATTGTGTAAGAAATGTCCTTCTATTTCCCCTGTTCGGCAATATCAATATTATCCACCTGCTGTTTGGCATACTGCAACACTTCGTCGTTTACATAAACAAGTTCAATTCCGGCTTCAACAAACATCCCTTCCGATTCGGATCCCGAATGGTATTTGAATTCGCAAACTACGCGTTTAATGCCACAATTTATGATCAACATGGCACAGGTACGGCAAGGCGTCATTCGACAATATAACGTGCTTCCTTCCAAAGGGATACCAAGCCTGGCAGCCTGACAAATGGCGTTTTGTTCGGCGTGGACCGTGCGCACACAATGGTTTGTAACCTTGCCATCTTCGTGGGTAACCTGTTTAAACAAATGCCCGACTTCGTCGCAATGCGGCAAACCAACCGGGGAGCCTACATATCCGGTAACCAGGATTTGTTTGTTCCGGGCAATTACACATCCACTTCGACCGCGATCGCAGGTGGCACGCTTGGCAATGGTGCGCGAAACTTCCATGAAATATTCATCCCAAGTTGGGCGTATGTAAAGTGATTCTTGTTCAATGGCCATTTTTTTAATTTTTGAAAACAGGTAAAAGTAGCCATTTTTACAAAACCAATCTTGCAAGATTTACAGTAAAGGCATAAAAAATGGAATTTTTTCAACTCAGGATATGCAAAACAATTAAAGTACCCAATAATTTCAAGACATTTTTACCGACTTTTGCTTATTGAAAATCAGGTTTACATAGAAATATAGACATCTAATAAAGCAGTTATTTGTTTTTATTCTGCCACTAAAACTTCAATGCCGATATGAAAGATCTTTTTAAGCATAACAAACCCTTGCACAGCATTATCCGGGAAACAGCCGAAGTAGCCGGATACCTTTGGCAACGTGGGTGGGCAGAGCGCAATGCCGGAAATATTTCGATAAATATAAGTGAAATTGTAGATATTGAGATTATAGATTATAGCCCGTTCCCATTTTTGGATCTTCCGTTTTCGTATCCTAAATTAGCCGATAGCAGCTTTCTGGTTACTGGAACAGGCAAAAGGATGCGCGATTTTGCCAACAGCCCCATGAATAACGGAATTGTTATAAAAGTAAACCAATCGGCAAATGGGTATTGGATCCTTTCGCAAAAAGCGGGTTCCAGCAGTTTTTTGCCTACATCCGAATTGTCCACACATTTGGGGATACACCAATTGATAGCCGAACGCGGAAGCCCCGAAAAAGTTGTGCTGCACGCGCACACCACCGAACTCATTGCTTTGACGCATGCTGAGGAATTTTGCAATCAGGACAGCTTAAATAATTTGTTGTGGGGAATGCATCCCGAAACCATCGTTTTTGTTCCCAAAGGGGTTGGTTTTGTTCCTTATATGCTTCCTGGATCAGTAGAGATAGCTATGGAAACGATAAAAGCACTACAAAACCATGATGTTGCCTTGTGGGAAAAACACGGTGTTTTCGCTATTGGCAATTGCGTTCACGAAACTTTTGATGTAATAGATATTTTGGCAAAATCGGCCCGGATTTATTTTATGTGCCAATCGGCAAATATTTTACCTAGAGGGCTAACTGCCTCACAACTATCTGATTTGAAATTATAGACAACAAATTTTTAATTGCCTCCGAATACCATAAAATGAAGGAATGCCACTTATCGAAATCAAATATTCGGGTAGGAACAGGTATTGTGAAAGCAAAATATTCAATATAAATCTATTCCTTAAATGCCTTCTTCCTTTAGATTTTGAGCTATCGGTTTGGGTTTTAATGGCTGTGAACATATCTGCAACTAGCGGCAGGAATAATATTTGTCTGTACTTGTAAATCAGAAATTCTTCGAAAATGTCGATCTAAAAATGGAATCCAGCGGCGTGGTATTCGCCCCGGGAGTTTATATTTGCTAAAATACCGCTATCCGCAATTTCGATATTTTTCATTTTATACCTTTTCAGGAACTGGTCGATCCTAATTCCACAATCGCTGTTTTTAATAATTCCCTGAACTACAAACGGGCTGAAAAGCACCGGATGGCCTGGCCTGTTTTCAAAAACCGGTATAAGCACATCGGCTTCATTTATGTGTTTTAGCAAAGATTCAAGTACTTTCTCTGTAACCAGCGGGTTATCAATATTTTGAAAAAAGGAGTAGTTGTTTGGGATAAGTTGTTGTACGCCTTTTTGTAAGGAATAAAATCGCCCTAATTCTGGATGTTTGTTTACGACAAGTTCAACCTTTTCAGATAGTTGGAACATTCCTTTTTTTGAAAGTTCGGCTATTTCATTATTTACAACAACTATAATTTGCTCAACGTCAGCCTTCAGGTATTCTTCAGTAATTTGTTGAATAAAATTCCTACGATCATCAAATTTCAGCAAAGCCTTATGCATCCCCATCCGCTCCGAACTTCCGGCAGATAAGATAATACATGAAGTGTTGGCGAAAGGGTTCTCCGACATGGTAATTTTTCTACTTTTACAAAAGTAAAAAAAAGTGCCTAATGTGCTCTAAAGTGCCTAAAATGCCTAAAGTTGAGCAACATCAAAATTGTCCTTTAATGCAATTTCTAATTAAATGAAACCGAATTTACCCACATAGAACTCTTAACACTTCAATAGCTCCAAGTTCTTCAATAACTCTAAGTACCTTAGGCACTCTAAGTACTTTAGGCACTCCTAATACAGTATAAACGATTTAAAAGCCTCCTCATGGAAAACAAAGAATTTGCCAAACTTCTGGAAGCAAGAACTAAACGCTTTGCAATCAGTATTATCAAACTTTCCGCTTCCTTACCAATCACTCAGGAAGCCCGGGTTGTTAAGAACCAGATTACAAAATCAGGAACAAGTGTAGGTGCAAATTACAGGGAGGCAAATCGTTCGAGAAGCAAGGCCGATTTTTATCATAAAATACAGATTTGCGAAAGTGAAGCTAGTGAAACTACGTATTGGCTTGAAATAGTTTTAGACCTCAATTGGTCCGATTTAGCGGAGACAAAACAGGTATTAGCCGAAGCCGACGAGTTACTTGCTATTTTCACTTCTATCAGTAATAGTTTGAAAAAATAGTTGTCTTAATTTATTAAGCCTGTTTCGTTAAGCGCCAATTATGTCCTAAAATGTTCGATTTGAACCGTTTTTCACTTTTTTATCCAACCAACTCAAAAAAATAAATTCACACTTTAAGTACTTTTGGCACTTTAAGTACTTTAGGCACTGTAAGTACTTTAGGCACTCTAAGTACTTTAGGCACTCAAGGCACTCCAAGTACTTTAGGCACTTTCATAAATCACTCTAATTTGTTCCCAATGCAACACTCAAAAAACTTTTCACCAATACCTATTACAACCCTTTATAAACTAATTGATTCAGAATACAGTACCAGAAATGAAATTTTTGGAATTCCTGAAAAATTGTTTTTCAATCCTGAAAATCACAAGGGGATTTCCATGGAAATTTTCGGACAATCACTGAATACTCCGCTCGGCGTAGCCGCCGGTCCCCACACGCAAATGGCTCAGAATATTATTTCGGCCTGGCTTTGCGGTGCAAGTTATATCGAATTGAAAACGGTACAAACACTTGATGAACTTGAAATTTCCAAACCATGCATTGATATGCAGGACGAAGGCTACAACTGCGAATGGTCGCAGGAACTGCTTATCCGTGAATCTTTTGAGGAATACCTAAAAGCCTGGATACTGATCCATTTACTTCAACATAAATTGGGTTTGGATAAACTGAAAAGGCGTGGTTTTGTGTTTAATATGAGCGTTGGATATAATTTCGAAGGCATTCAGAATGAGAACGTTCAATGGTTTCTAAAAAATATGTTGGATTCGGGAGTTGCAAAACATGCGATGTTACTAGAATTGCTCCCGCTTTATCCCGAACTGGCGAATATCGAAATCCCCGATTGCATTTCCAACAACATCACTCTGAGCACTATGCATGGTTGCCCGCCTGATGAAATTGAAAAAATCGGGCATTACCTGTTGAAGGAAAAGAAGTTGCACACCTTGGTCAAACTCAACCCAACTCTTCTGGGTAAAGATGAGCTGAGAGATCTCCTGAACAACAAACTCAACTTTAAAAACAATATCCCCGACATAGCTTTTGAACACGATCTCAAATATGCTGATGCTTTAGGAATTATAAAGCGGCTACAGGAAACTGCCAATGCTGAAGGCTTGTTTTTTGGTGTAAAACTCACCAATACACTCGAAAGTACCAATCACAAAAACGTTCTTCCAGCAAACGAGCAGATGATGTATATGAGTGGCCGGGCATTGCACCCAATAAGTGTGAATGTGGTACGGAAACTGCAAAATGAATTCAACGGTAAACTGAATGTTTCTTTTTCGGCTGGTGCCGATTGCTTCAATATCAATGATTTGATCGAAAGCGGGTTGAAACCGGTTACAGTTTGTTCCGATATCCTGAAACCTGGCGGTTATGGTCGTTTGGCACAATATATTGATAGCCTTTCTGATAAAAAGTCTGCTGTAAATCTCACACCTCTTGCAAAGCTGAATGCTTACGCCGATGAGGTAGTTTTAAACGAAGATTATCAGCGCGATCCATTTGTAAGCAAAAGCATTAAAACCAACCGTTCGCTCGGCTATTTCGACTGCGTACATGCACCTTGTGTGGACGAATGTCCAACTAACCAGGATATTCCGGAATATCTTTTTCACACGTCACGAGGCGATTTTCAGAAAGCTTTTGATGTGATAATGGTTAAAAATCCATTCCCGAATGTACTGGGAGTGGCTTGCGATCATTTATGCCAGACAAAATGCACCCGGATAAATTACGAGCAAGCCCTGAAAATTAAGGAAGTAAAGCGTTTTGTTGCCGAAAAAGGCTTTGAAGCCGATATCAGCATTTCCCCGCCAAACGGAAAAAAGGTTGCTATTATCGGAGCCGGACCTTCGGGTTTGAGTTGTGCGTATTTTTTAAGAATGGGCGGGTTTGAAGTTGAAATTTTCGAAACAAAATCCATTCCCGGCGGCATGGTTTCCGAGGCAATTCCTGAATTCCGTCTGAAAATGGAATCCCTGCAAAAAGATATTGAACGGATTGAGAAATTGGGTGTCAAGCTTCAGTATAATGCAAAAATCGACAGCCAGCATTTTGCCCGATTGCGTTCCGATTACGATTTCGTATATATCGCCGCTGGTGCTCAGCGTTTCAAAACCTTGCAAATGGATGGCGAAAATGCTGCAGGAATACTTAATGCTTTTGATTTCTTAAAAAACACTAAGTTAGGTAAGAATACCGATTTAGGTAAGAATATTATTGTCATTGGTGGTGGGAATACCGCCATGGATGTTGCCCGAACCGCCAAACGATTCGCTCAAACCGGAAGTAATGTTAAAGTTCTTTACCGCCGCACAAGAAACGAAATGCCGGCCGATGTTGACGAAATAAAAGCCTTGTTGGCCGAAGGGATTGAACTTCATGAATTGTTGGCACCCGAAAAACTTGTTCTGAACGGAAACCGTATTTCTTCTATAGTCTGCGCTAAAATGGAATTGGTGAAATCCTCAACTGATTTGCGCCCAACTCCAGTGAAAATTGCTGGCGAATTTGTTGAATTCCAGGTTGACTCGCTTATTCCTGCACTAGGACAGGAAATTGATATCGATTTTATCTCTGCCACAGAACTCAAAACTGTGAAAGGATCTTACGAAACATCAATTCCCGGAGTATTTGTTGGCGGCGATGCCTTACGAGGTGCCGCAACCATTGTAAAAGCTGTTGGCGATGGACGGAAAGCTGCCATACAAATTGCAGCCAAGGCAGGAATTGCGCTTCCTTCCGAAAGGCTCAGTTCGGATAAAAAAATGTCGCATAGCGATTTTATTATCCGTAAATCGAAACGTGTGAAAATGGATGCTGGAATTGCCGGGGATCATCCTGAATTCACTGGTGAATCTGCTATTAGAGAAGCTTCTCGCTGCCTGTTTTGTGGCGATGTTTGCAGCGTATGTGTTACGGTTTGTCCGAACCGCGCCAACAATTATTACCTTACCCAAGCCGCTGAAGTTCCCATTTGGAAAGTTGATTTCACCAACGAAAAACCAACTTTTGAAATAGAAAGTTATTTAAAAGTTGAACAAAAATATCAGGTCCTGAATGTTTCCGATTTCTGCAACGAATGTGGAAATTGTACCACATTTTGCCCAACCAAAGGTTCACCTTTCAGCGATAAACCACTTTTTTGCCTCACCGAAAAGAGTTTTAACCAGACTGAAAATGGATTTTTCTTAAATGTGGATGGAGCTACCAAAACATTGTTTCACCGAAAGACGGATTCAATTTCAAAATTGGTTAAAACTGCCATTATGTACCAATTCCGGGATGAAGAAATTGAAATTGACTTTGATTTGACTGATTTTCACATTATTAATGCAATTAAACTGAAAGGATCAAATTCGAAGGTATTGCTTAAAAAGGTTGCGGAGATGAAAGTACTGATTGATTCGGTTAACCCGATTTTATCATAATTCGATAGCATTCACTACAACAGGCATATTAGTATGCATGGAAAGGAATTTGGTAAGAACGTTTAGCAGTTATTCCCGAAAAAGAGAGTAAATGGCAGCTATAATCTTTCCTATAAATCCTCATTACCAATATTATTGCAAATAAAAATATTTTCAACACTTACATTTATAACTTTGTAGAGTTAAAACTTAAACAATGATCACACTCACCAATAAAATCGTTAACCCTGCAGCAAGGCAAAAAGCCATTGAACGCTTCCGCGAAAAAGGAATCGTACTGCCCACATTTGCACAAATGCGCAATCCGGAACTTGTTCCTGAAAAAATCAAAGAACAACTGAAAACCATTGGATTGTGGGACCTTCACCCCGCAAACCTGTTCAGGATTACCTGGAAAAACCAACCGGTAGCCAAAGGTGGGCTTTATGGAAAAGTGAATTATCTTGAAATTCCATCCGAAATTACAGGTGTCAAAACGCGTATAATCCTTCTGATTGGCAAATATTTTCCAACAGGAGCACACAAAGTTGGTGCGGCTTACGGTTGCCTTGCTCCCCGCATACTCACCGGCGAATTTGACCCAACCTACCATAAAGCCGTTTGGCCGTCAACCGGAAACTATTGCCGTGGTGGTGCTTTCGATTCCCATTTAATGGGCGTTACAGCCGTTGCCATACTTCCCGAAGAGATGAGCAAAGAGCGTTTTTCGTGGCTCAAAGAAATTGGTGCCGAGGTAATTGCGACTCCCGGCTGCGAATCGAATGTGAAGGAGATTTACGATAAATGCTGGGATATCCGCCGCAACCGCAAGGACTGTGTGATTTTTAACCAATTCGATGAATTTGGAAATCCTTGCTGGCATTACAATGTTACCGCTCCGGCAATCGAAGAGGTTTTCAATACGGTAAAATCGCCCAAAGGCCAGATGGCTGCTTATGTTTCGGCAACCGGTTCGGCAGGAACAATCGGTGCTGGCGATTACCTGAAAAAGCAATTGCCCCACATGAAAATTGTTGCTTCCGAAGCTTTGCAATGCCCCACTTTGCTCAACAATGGTTTTGGTGGCCACCGCATCGAAGGAATTGGCGACAAGCATGTTCCATGGGTTCATAACGCGAAAAATACCGATGTGGTAACTGCTATTGATGATGAAGATTGTATGCGGATATTCAGGCTTTTCAACGAGCCGGAAGGAAAAAATTACCTGAAATCATGCGGCATTGAAGCTGAACTCATCGAACAACTTGGATTGCTGGGTATTTCGGGGGTTGCAAATATCCTGTCGGCCATAAAAACCGCAAAATATTACGAAATGAATGGCGATGATGTGATTTTTAGCCTTGCAACGGACTCAGCCGAAATGTATGGTTCGCGCCTCGAAGAACTGAATGAGGAAAAAGGTGCTTATACAAGCTTACAGGCTGCAAAAGATATGGAAAAATGCCTTTTTGGACAGGCAACCGATCACCTGAAAGAACTCAGTTATTACGATCGCAAAGCCATACATAACCTCAAGTATTTTACCTGGATCGAACAGCAGGAAAAAGAACTCGAAGACCTGAACCAACTTTGGAACGACCGCGATATCTGGTCACAGCAGCTTCAACAGGCCGAACGTTGGGATGAAATGATAAATGAATTTAACGAGGAAACGGGTGTCCTGAAAAGGATGTAAAATCAATTTGAAAATGTGGGGATTTGAAAATTTGAAAATCGAAAAATCCACCAAAGTTTTCCGGTTGCACACATCTTAATTTTGTGGTTAGTATGAGTCAAAAATTTGTATACCAATGCTCCGATTGCGGACTTGAAATCCCTGCCGGTGAGATTATCTACCTCTGCCCTGTTTGCAGTGCTAAACAACAGCCTAACCAGCCTCCACTTGGGGTTTTAAAGGTGGTTTACAACTTCCCGGTCCTGAATAAACCAACATTCCGGGCGCTTGTAGAGGAGAAATTCTTGCAAATTCTACCCATTCACGAGCTGAAAAGTTTACCGAATTTGCGCATTGGCAATACACCACTGTATGAAGTAGATTCACTCGATGGCCATACTAACGATTTTGAACTTTACCTGAAAGATGATTCACAAAACCCTACTTTTTCCTTTAAGGACAGGGCTTCGGCATTGGTTTCAGCTTTTGCAAAAGAAAACGGGATTGACACCATTGTGGCTGCTTCCACAGGAAATGCCGGTTCGTCTTTGGCTGGAATTTGTGCTGCCCAGGGGCAAAAAGCTGTGATTTTTGTTCCGTCAACGGCTCCAAAAGCCAAGCTTACGCAGATAATGATGTACGGTGCAACGCTTGTTCCGGTTGATGGAAATTACGATCTTGCATTCGACCTGAGTATCGAAGCAACCAAACGGTTTGGCTGGTATAACCGAAACACAGCTTTCAACCCGCTTACTATTGAAGGAAAGAAAACGGTTTCTTTCGAACTTTTCAGTCAATTAAAAGAACAAGTGCCCGACTTTATTTTTGTGCCTGTAGGCGATGGAGTAATTATTTCGGGCGTTTACAAAGGATTTGAAGATTTGCTGCACCTGGGAATTATCGAAAAAATGCCCATTATTATTGCTGTTCAGTCTGCCGGAAGTTGTAACCTGGTAGATAATATCGGGAAGGAAGATTTCGTTTCAACCCCTTCGCATACCATTGCCGACAGCATTTCGGTAGATATTCCCAGAAATTTTTACATGGCTGCTGGCTTTATCTCCAAATATCATGGACAAACCATCACTGTTTCCGACGATGATATTTTACGTGCTTCTTCCAAACTGGCAAAAAACACGGGGCTTTTCGCCGAACCGGCTGCTGCTACAGCTTTTGCCGGGTTCCTTGATTATAAAACCAGGTATTTAATCCCGAAAGGATCTACAAATGTTGTACTACTTACAGGAAGCGGTTTGAAAGACCTAAATGCAGTGCAAGCCTTGTTTGAAATTCCGCAGCCGGTTTCGCCAGATATGGAGGAAGTTGAGAAATTTTTGGGAGGCTGTTAGGCTGTTAGGCTGTTAGGTGCGGAAATAAACATAAAAATATTGATATGCGTGATCACACAAAATTGAGAGCGTATATATTGGCTGATGAACTTGCCATTAAAATTTATAGGGTAACCATTACCTTTCCGAAAGAAGAAATGTTTGGGTTGACTTCGCAGATGAGAAGATGCGCTGTTTCGGTTCCGTCTAATATTGTTGAAGGAAGTGCCAGGGAAAGCCAAACCGAATATTTACGGTTTTTGGAAATTGCTTTTAGCTCTCTAAGAGAACTTGAGTATCAATTTGGTTTAGCTTACCGTTTGGGGTATGTAGCAGAAATCTCTTTCAACGAAACTGAACTGAAATTAACCGAGACCGGAAAAGTATTGAGCGCTTTAATAAGAGCACTTCGCAAACCCTAAAAGCCTAAAAGTCTAACTGCCTAACCTCCTAACAGCCTAACAGCCTAAAGCCTAACAGCCTAATAGCCTATACAATGATAGAATTCACTTTAAACGGACAAGCCACCTTTTACAATGGAAACCCTGACACTTCCCTGCTAAAATTCCTTCGGCTCGAAAAAAATATCACTTCAGTAAAAGACGGATGTTCCTGCCAGGGTGCTTGCGGTGCATGTATGGTCGAGATTAATGGCGAAGCAAAGCTGTCGTGCCTCACGCCGCTGCAAAAGCTCGAAAATGCTGTTATAAATACGTTGGAAGGATTGCCTGATAACGTTAGGGATATACTTGCGAAAGCTTTTGTTGAAAAAGGAGCCGTTCAATGTGGGTTTTGTACTCCCGGTTTCCTAATGCGAACAAACATACTTCTTCAGAAGAACCCCACTCCAACAAGAGACGAAATAAAAAGGGCACTTACCCTCAACCTTTGCCGCTGCACGGGTTATGTCAAAATTGTTGATGCTATTCATGAAGCTGCAAAAAGGCTTCAACAACTTCAATCGTCGGCAAGCACAACACTTTTGGGAAATGTTGGCACTTCCTATCCCAAATACGAGGCTTATGAAATGGCAGTTGGGAAACGACTCTTTGTAAATGATCTGAAGTTTGATGGTATGCTTTATGGCGCTTTGCTTTTTTCGGAACATCCTAAAGCCAAGGTATTGGGAATTGATGTTGCCAATGCTCTCAAAATTAAGGGGGTTGTTAGGATTGTCACCGCTGAAGATATTCCAGGCGACCGCTTTGTTGGACTGATTTTTAAAGACTGGCCGTTAATGATCGAAACTGGCGAAACAACCCGGTACATTGGCGATGTGCTGGCTGGAGTTGTTGCCGAGACCGAGGAAATTGCCAGGAAAGCGGTAAAATTAATAAAGGTAACCTATGATATTTTAAATCCGGTAACCGATCCACATGAAGCAATAAAACCAGAAGCCTTACAGGTACACCCAAATAAGGATAACCTTTTAGAAACCTGCCGAGTGTATCGTGGTGGAAATGCAGAAAAGATACTGGCAAGTTCCGAGTTTGTTGCCAAGGGAGTTTATCAAACCCAGCGTATCGAACATGCTTTCCTCGAAACGGAAGGTGCAGTTGCCATGCCTTTTGAAGAAGGTATACACTTGTATTCCAACGGACAGGGGATTTATGTTGATCGGAAACAAGTTGCTTCCTTATTGGGTTTGACTGAAGAAAAGGTCAGGGTCACACTGGTTTCTACTGGTGGAGGTTTTGGGGGAAAAGAGGATATGACAGTTCAGGGGCATGCTTCCTTGTTTGCCTGGCTCTTAAAAAAGCCTGTAAAAGTGGTACTTTCGCGGGATGAATCTATTCGTATGCATCCCAAGCGGCATCCTGTTTATATGGATATGGAAGTAGGTTGTGATAAAAACGGGAAGCTCACTGGATTGAAATTGTATGCCGTTGGTGATTCCGGAGCGTATGCTTCAGTTGGCACAAAAGTGATGGAACGTGTTGCCGGCCATGCAAGTGGAGCGTATCATTTTCCATGTGTGAACCTCGAAGCGCTGACGGTTTACACCAATAATATTCCAAGCGGGGCTATGCGCGGTTTTGGTGCCAACCAGGTTGCGTTTGCCCTCGAAGGTTGTATAGACGAACTCTGCAAGCAAGGCAATTTCGACCGATGGCAATTCCGTTTCGATAATGCTTTATGCGAAGGCAAAATGACAGCCACCGGGCAGGTTTTGCACAAAGGAGTTGGTGTAAAAGAAACTTTGTTAGCTGTGAAACCGTATTATGAT
>CAIRHD010000377.1 GCA_903878265.1 uncultured Bacteroidales bacterium
GTTGGTGGTGGTGCCTGGGCTAAAATGGTTAAACTTCCGAGGGTTAAAAATGCGAGGAGGATGATTATTTTTTTCATACTTGTTTTTTGTTTTAGTTTAGTTGTTTAGGCGTTGAGTTGTTGAGGCGTTGAGTTGTTGAGGAGTTGAGTTGTTGAGGAGTTGAGTTGTTGAGGGGTTGAGATGTAAAGCAAAGTTTAACTAAGAACTTCCTTTTACCTTTTCACTCTTCACTTTTCCCTTAAAATATTCCTTTAGCAACCCACACATCCTTATCTGTGCTTACCCTTACAACAGCAAAACCACTTAGGTTGGTTGGCACTTGGGTGAGTTGTGAGAGTGTGATTTGTTTGCTGAAAACCACTTGTCCGGCGACATTGAATATTTCGACAAGGGCTTTTTCGCCTACCGATGTTGGGCTGCTGATGTTCACCGTTTTATTGGAAATCCAGATGTTGCCATTGGTAGTTTTTGGTTCTTCAATACCTGTGGCAGTGCCGAAAAGCAGTTCAAAACGCTTGCTCGAATTTGAATGCAGATGTGAAAAAGAATAAGTGTGCTGCTTGCGTAGGTCAATAAGCTGCGAAGTAAGTTTATCCTGTAGCCTTATAGAAAGGTTGTCAGGGAAACTCTCCATTTGACTGAAAGTGAGCGTAATGTTTCCTTCAAATCCGGTTTCAAAGTTCATGGGCACAAGCGCGCTGCTGTTTAGGGCTGTAAGATTATTGATACTAAGTTTGGTATCGCCAGCCAGGGTATAAAGTTGTGGGGCGATGGCGGCTCCTTGCAATTTTAAGGCATCTTCGTTGGCATCATAATCATTGCTTGTATTTTCGCCAAAACCAACCAAAAGTTCATCAGCCATAGTGTTGGCATCAACTTTTACACGCACCTGGTTGGTAGCCATGTTGCTGTTTTTTAGGAAAGTGGCTGAGGTATGGGTGCGAACACCATTGCCCATAACCAATACCGGGCTGGCAGCCATAGTTTGTACAAAGAATGCCTGGCCTACACTTATGTAACGCGAACCGCCCAGTGTTGAGTTGTTTCCGTCCCAAACTCCATAATTGCCGTTGTTATAAACCCAGATGGATGTTCCAATATTGGTTTTTGTCCAGCCTGTTGATGCATTCCAATCAATGTTAGAAGGATATGGGTTTGGCACGAGGGCATAATTCCCTACTTCTATAGTATTTCCTGGATAAGTAACCGAAGGTGTGAACGTGCCTGTATTCGGAACGCCTGTAAATTTGTAGGTTTGCTGGTATTGGGGTAGTAAATCATATAACCCTCGGTTTCATCGAGTTCGGCTGTGGTGGTGGTGCCCATGCCGTGCCAGGCATTGGTAGCCGGAAGGTATTCGTACAAGTAGGAACCCAGAAACAGGTTTGACAGGGAAACATTATCAGGATGAAGTGGAATAGATACCAAATGAAATACATTGGCTGTTAACAAAGAATTTCCTGCAACAAATCTTTCTATGGTCATATTTCCGGTAACGGTTCCGGTTGTTATCAACGAACCTGTTCCGGATACGTTGGACTGCACGGTGAGGCTTGCCCCGCTTTCGATGGTAAGGTTATGGCAACTTCCGGGTGCATTTGCAAACACAACGGGGAAATTGGTAATTCCAGATAATGGGACAGTAACATCGTAATAAGCCGTAGGAATTGTATTTAAACTCCAGTTTGCATCTGTGTTCCAGTTTGTGCTTACAGAACCGTTCCAAGAGATTGAACCATAAAGATTTGTTGATTGATTTTTGGGATTGGCGGTAGCAAGTGATGTAAGGTATTCTGAGCTTCCGTCCACCCCATTGTATTCAGCTACAAAAACCCTGTATGAGGTTCCAATCGAAAGGCCATCAACAGTTACCGAGGTGCCTGTTCCATTATAAATACAATACCAACCGGTTAAGCCTATTTGTGTGCCAAGGCCAAAAGTAGTACTTGCAGTATATGTAGAAGCGTTAACAGGAACGGCAGATCCGCCTGAACCTTGTTTAATAAAAGCAGCCCGTTTGCTGCCATTGCCATTATTCCAACTGGCAGTAAATTGAGTATAATCAATTGCTGTGAAACTGACATTGCTGGCCTGTGTTGTTAGCGTTGAGTATGCCGATTTAACGCCCCAGGCACCGAAATCTTTGAATATGGCGGAAACCATGCCTCCGTTAATGGATATTGAGGTGATGCCAACCGATCCCTCAGCAATAACTGATGGCTCCCAGATACTGCCATTAAATTTTTCAATATATTTTTTTCTGTTAGGATAACTACTTCCAGCATAAGCAATATAGGGCGTACCGCTACCGTCAACAGCGATGGAGATATAGTCTTGAATCCAGTCGGCTGAAAATCCTGCTGTTCCAACTAAGGATGCACCATAAAATAGTTGGAATGTTAAAACCGTAGCTTTACTTGAGGATAAATCCTTTTAAGCGATATAAGTCTTATTGTTTGCATCAATAGTTATTGATGTGTACTCAGCATTAAATCCATTAAATATGTCGTCCCACCAATAACCTGGAATGATACCTGATTCATAAAACAAATGCGGTCTATTACTTGGGAAATCTGTGCATATTACATAAGGATTCCCTGCGCTGTTGATGGCAATAGAAGTATAATTGGCCTGACCAATTGTCATACCTATAGAATTGTCAGCAGCCTGGATCCAACTGCTTCCATCGTATTTCATCACCGAGGCTTTTAATCCATTCCCAGCATCCTGATAAACCACATAAGGGATTCCGCTACCGTCGATGGCAATATTGGTATAGGCTGCAGCACCGGCAGAGAAACCGGCAGTACCCACTACAGCCCAACTTGAGCCACTGTATTTCATCACCGTGGCTTTACCGCTGTTGGCACTGTCCCTAAAAGCCACATAGGCTGTCCCGTTTGCATCCAGGGCAATAGAGGTATAGCTGGCACCCCCAGCCGTGAAACCGGCACTGCCTACCAAGGACCAACTGCTGCCGTTGTATTTCATAACCGTGGCCTTTTTTGCGTTTGCGGCATCCTGATACACTGAATAAGTACTGCCATTGGCATCAACTGCCGTATTGAGGTAATTGGCTGCGCCGGCTGAAAAGCAGGTTGCGCCCAGGTTTGCCCAGTTGCTGCCATTGTGTTTCATAACCACGGCTTTGTTGTCGTGACCCACATCGCCAAAAGCAATATAGCGGTCGCCGGTGCTGCTGATGGCAATATTGGTATATTTTGCTTCGCCTTCCGATAGCCCGGCACTACCATCTATCACCCAACTGGTTCCATTAAAGGTCATCACGTCTGCTTTGTTCGGTGCTACGCGATTCCCATAAACTACATACGGTGTATTGCCGCTGAAAGCCAGCGAAGGATTAATTATCTGTCCCGATGAAAACAATGCACTCCCTACAGTTTCCCAGGTGGTTCCATTATATTTTTTTACAGTTGCTTGTCCTGTACTGCCAACAGAATAATCGGCGTATGCCACATAAGGTACATGATCTGTATTGAAGGCAAGGGTTGGGTTGAAAGCCGATCCGGTAAATCCAGTTGTACCTACCAATTCCCAGGCGGTACCATTGAATTTTTTGACTGATACAACAGCGGAACCATCTCTGTAAGTTACATAAGCAACATCGTTATCTAATACCAAATCGAGGTCAGCGCCAGTGGCAGCGAGCACACCGCCCATCTGTGCCCAGGCCGTGCCATTGTATTGCATAACTATTATGCCTGTGCCAACAACTTGAGTTGCGACATAAGGTGTGCCGGTGCTGGTAGTTGCAATACGTGAAACAAAGCCTGAAGCAGTTGTAAAACCGCTAGACCCAACCAACTCCCAGGAGCTTCCGTTAAACTTCATTACTGATATTTTACCGGATTTTGTCCTGTCGGGGTATGAAACAAAAGGGATGCCAGCATTATCAACAGCGATATCAAAGTCAATGATTGTTCCTGTTCCCATGGTAAATCCGGCATTTCCTACAGTTTCCCAGGTTGATCCATTGTATTTCCGTACCGTTAAACGGTAGCTGTTTTCAAAATCCGAAAAGACGATATAAGGCACTCCCGTGCTGCTAAGCGCAATTCGGGTTAATGCGTTTATTGCTGTCAATGAAGGCTGATTGTAATTGTCGGGACCCATGGGTCGCCAGGTTTGTGAATAGCCAAAGCCTGTCAAAATTGCCAGGAATAGCAGAGAGCATAAAAGTTTTTTCATACCGTTTTGATTAAGTTTAATTATTTTTTTTTGATTTGGATTAAGCCACAAAGTAATAACTAAAATTTCGGACTTATCAAACTAAAATGTTAACATTATGGTAGCAAAAGTTAATGCGGTAATGTGATAATTGGTTAATGCAATAATTGGTTAATGCGATAATGGGTTAATGCGATAATGGGGTAATTTGATAATGCGATAATGGTGTAATGCGGTAATCGATTATTGTCACCCTGACAATCTTGCATAAAAAAATGCCGGGGTTCGGCCTACTGCCTAACCCCAGCTTTTCTATTGCATTATTACAAACTTTTATGGCGTAATCGAAATCAACATGGTAGCTGTTGTGGAGCAGCCTGTTGTCATGTTGGTTTCTGTAACTGTTACATAGCCAGTGGCTATTACCCCGCAAGGGAAATCCCAGGTTAGGGTTAAGCAGTTATGGTTAGGGAAGCAGATTTCGGGGTCGCCGTGGCTGGCATTCCAGGAGTAGCCGTTACCGGGGGTATAGGCTGTTTGGTAAGTAACAACCTGTCCCTGCGTTACGTTGGCAGCACCTGTAAGGATAGGGGTTGGGGCCACATTTACAAAAACATTCTTCACTTTCGGTTCAACGGCAATGCAGCCTGCCGAGGTTTTGTAATTGACGCTTACCGTTTGTGGCCCGGAGCCAGTCCAAGTAATTGTAACGGCATTATCAGCACTTGTCCCTCCTGAAGTAATGATGCCTCCCGCAGAAACCACCCATACATAATCCGTCATCCCTGCATCGGTTGTATAAATATGCCCGGACGTATTTTGGCAAACCGGTGTTTGCCCGGTCAATTCCGGCCACCATTGTACCGGCTGAGTAAGCGTGGCTGGAGCTGTTGCAGTGCATCCGTTGGCATCTGTTACGGTAACGCTATAGATGCCAGCACTTAAACCTGATGCAGTGGCAGCAGTTTGTGCCGGGGAGGTTGACCATGCGTAGGAATAAGCCGTAGTTCCACCGTTAACACTCACTGTAACCGAACCGTCCGAACCCTGATGGCAGGTGATTGTTTTTGAAACACTTGCCGAGGCGTTAAGCACATCAGGTTGGGTAATTGTAATACTGGAGGTTATAGTTGCCGAGACCCCATCGGTAACGGTAACAGTGTAAGTGCCGGTAGATAATCCTGTGGCGGCTTGCGCTGTTTGTGCCGGGATACAAGACCACAAATATGAATAGCTTGGGTTTCCACCCGATGCCGAAACTGTGGCAGTACCATCGCTTAACCCATTGCAGCTCACATTTTCGCCAACCGTTATGGCCGCCAAAAGGTCTGCATAAGTGGTATAGTTGGCAGGGTTAGTTGCCGAAATTCCGGTATTATAGGTTTTTGACCCTAATTTATATTCGCAAATATGCACCCTGTAATCGGTTGATGAGGCCAGGCCAGTAACCGTAACATGCGTACTTATTCCATCGTAAACACAGTACCAGCCGGAAGTCCCTACCTGTGAGCCAGGAGTGCCGAACACGGTATCGGCAGGATACCAAACATTGTTGGTTGGCGGCGCAGTGCCCGTACTTCCCTGAAACATAAACACGGTGCAACCATCGCCATTTCCCCTGGTCCAGTCCAATTCAACCAGGTTGCTGCCAACCGTTGTAATGGTAACATCAACAACGGGTTCTGCAGGAGGGACAGGTTGGGTTATTGCAATGCTCGAAGTAGCAGAGCATGAATGGGCGTCGGTAACGGTAACCCAATAGATACCGACAGTTAAACCAGTAGCTGGCTGCGTGGTCTGTTCTGGGTTTGTTGACCATTTGTAGGAATACGGTGTTGTGCCGCCACCGGATGAAACCGTTACCGAGCCATCGGTGCCTTCGTAAATACTCACGTTGGCAATCAAGGAAACCGTGGCTGTTAGTGCGTCTGGTTGCGTAACCGTTACCGAAGATGTCGCTGTACATCCGTTTGCATCAGTAACGGTTACATTATATATTCCCGATGTTAGCGAAGTTGCTGTCGAAGCGGTTTGCACCGGGTTGGTTGTCCATGCGTAACTATAGTTTGTTGTGCCGCCCGAAACAGAAACATTTACCGAACCATTATTGTTGCCAAAACAATTAACATGCGTAATGACCCCTGCCGTTGCCGTTAATGGCGCGTTAGGCTGGGTAACAATAGCTGACGATGTGGCAGTACAACCATTTCCATCTGTTACTGTAACCGTGTAAGTGCCAGTTGTAAGCCCTGTTGCCAGCGCGGCTGTTTGTGCCTGGTTGGATGACCACAAATAACTGTACGAAGTTGTTCCACCCGAGACCGAAACATCGACTGATCCGGTATTGTTGCCAAAACAACCAACGTGTGAAATTACACCAGTCGTTGCAGTTAATGGCGCGTTAGGCTGGGTAACAATAGCCGACGATGTTGCGACACAACCATTTCCATCTGTTACTGTAACCGTGTAAGTACCAGTTGTAAACCCGGTTGCCAGCGCGGCCGTTTGTACCGGATTAGTTGACCATAAATAGCTGTACGAGGTTGTTCCACCCGAAACCGAAACATCAACTGATCCGGTATTGTTGCCAAAACAACCAACGTGTGAAATTACACCAGTCGTTGCA
>CAIRHD010000378.1 GCA_903878265.1 uncultured Bacteroidales bacterium
CATAATTTTTATACCTTCGTGTAAAGTAAAAATCAACTTCATCCGTCTCCTGAACATGGAGTCAACATTAAACATCTCGATGAGCGACCAAAATTCGATTTCTATAACCAAAACCATACGGCAATTTGGGCAAAAGTTATTTGGGTTTGTTCGTGGCCGGGTGAAATCAATTGAGGATGCCGAAGATATTTTGCAAGATGTTTGGTATCAACTGAGTAAACTGAACAACATTGCCGAATTAGAAAATATCAGTGCCTGGATTTATGAAGTGGCCAGAAATAAAATCATAGATAAAGCACGTAAAAAAAACAATTTGGCACTCGAAGATTATTCTTTTGAAAATGAGGACGGCGAATTTATTTTTAAAGAAATTTTGCTTTTGGACGAGAGCAATAATCCTGAATTGGCATTTTTCAAAGATCTGTTCTGGAAAGAATTTCAAATAGCTATTGACGAATTACCGCCTAATCAAAAAGAGGTATTCCTTCTCAATGAAATGGAGGATATGACTTTGCAACAGATTGCCGACCAAAAAGGCGAAAACCTTAAAACCATTATCAGCCGCAAAGGCTACGCAGTGAAGCATTTACGGAATAAACTCTACTATCTGTATCAAGAATTAACCAACAATTAACAAATAAAAAAAAATGGACGCACCTACTAAAAATTTTTGCTCAGGAAGAAAGTGTTTCTTCCTCCCGCTTCTGATTATCGGCATATTGGGTATCAGTGCAGTTGTTATGCTGCTCTGGAATTGGATTTTGCCTTCAATATCCAGCCTTCCACAATTAACCTATTGGCAAAGTATGGGATTGCTCTTGTTGAGCCGAATACTATTTGGCGGTTTTAATTTTAAAGACCACCACCGTTCGCACCGTCATCATTTTGACAATCCGGCACTTAAAGATAAATTCATGGAAATGGATGCCAACGAAAAACAACAATTTAAAGAGCATTGGAAAAGCCGTTGCTGCAACAAGTAAATAAGTATCCTCGCAAAACCGCCCATCCACTTTGATGGGCTTTTTTGTGAGATATTTTTCAGGCAATTTAAAGTAAAACCCACAATTGTCCGTCTTCAATAGTAACAGACAGAAAAATAAACATAAATTCAATTAAATCGACAAATGACAAAATCAATCTTAAAAGTAGTATTAGTCGGCATCGCAATTGGTGCGCTGGCATTTTTTGTGCCCAAATTGTTGGCAGGAATCTTCATCTTCGCAATACTTGTAAAACTTATCTTTTGCGGAAAAGGACATGGTTGTTGTGGCAGCCACCACGGTATGCACAGGTTCGAAATGGCCGATAAAATCCGTTCGATGAGTGAAGCCGAATATGCCGAATTCAAAACCAACCATTCAATGGGTTGTTGCAACAACAAGCCAAAGTGCTGTTCAAATACTGATGGCGACCAAAATTCAAAAGACACCAATTCAAGTAAGTAACCAACTAACAACCAGTGTAATAAAATGAACAGAAAATCAAGATTTTTAACAGGTTTATCCGCAGCAGTGCTAACATTCGGGATCCTTTATGCAACGCTTGGGCCGGAACATTTCAATTGCGGACATCGTGGTTGCCATAAAACCGAAAATTGTTGTGGTCATCACGAAATGAAAAAATGCGATAATGATCGCGAATTTCAAGGACAAGAAAAAGGGATTGAAAACAAAGGGTCTATCAAACCCGATTCGACAAAAAACTAAAACCAGTTTGCAGCCAACCGTAAAACCCTTTGTTCCCTTTTGGGAATGAAGGGTTTTTTTTGATGTACAAATCATCTATTTTTGCAAAACTGACACAAGCTTTCTGCATTATTTTAAGCCATTCCAATTTGGCATTGAAGCTTAAACCACTTGTTTCGTGAAAATCAACAAATCCAATTTTGGTTTGTTATATGGATAGTATCTTCACACTTTTATAAATTCAACAACTTTAATAAATATGAAACGAGCCATACTCATCGGTTTGCTTTCCGTTTTTCTGTTTATCACAGGAAACGGAATTGCTCAGCAGCAGACATTTCATCCTACTTCTGTAAGGACAGCGCTTTATGCGGATGCTATTCCATCCTTGCTCCACATGCCTATTATCCTCCGACAGGATGTTGAAAATGAAAACGAGGCGAATGAAGATGAAGTGAAGAACGAATTCAACCTTCATGCGTTGCGCAATTTAACGCGAAACCAATTTCCATATTCGCAAGATCCTGTACTTCAAGGTGCAACTAAAAACAATGCACATGCACCCACCACACCTATTCGGAATTTTGATGGCATCAATAACACTTATAGCGTTTATCCACCTGACACACAAGGCGATGTTGGGCCAAACCATTATGTTCAGGTTGTAAACAAAGGATTTCAGATTTGGGATAAAACGGGCACTTCGCTTTATGGTCCTGCAAACCTGAGCACGATTTGGTCAGGAATCCCTTCGCCATGGAACGGAACCAATAATGGCGACCCAATTGTTTTATACGACCAAGCAGCAAACCGTTGGATCATTGCACAGTTTTCGTTGCCAAATACGACACAATATGCCATGTTGATTGCCGTTTCCCAGACTGCTAACCCAACTGGTGCTTGGTACAGGTATGTGTTTGAATTTGGCGATAAAATGCCAGATTATCCGAAATTCGGTATCTGGCCCGATGGATACTATATGTCGGTAAACCAGTTTTTAAGTGGTTCGGCTTGGGCCGGTGTTGGTACTTGTGCATTTGAACGCACAAAAATGATAAGTGGCGACCCTACAGCCCGCATGATATATTTTGACCTGGGTTTTAGTGCTGACCCTCAAAGCATGTTGCCAGCAGATTGGGACGGTGCCACGGCGCCTGTTGCCAACGAGCCGAATTATTTCACATATTTCAATGATTGGAGCTCGGTTATTGAAGATTATTTGAAAATCTGGGAATTCCATGCCGATTGGAATATATTGGCAAACTCAACTTTTTCTGAAGCTACAAGTGTTGTAACCGCCCCGTTCGACTCAGAGTTGTGTTATGGCGGCAAATGTATCCCTCAATTAGGAACAGGCGTGTTATTGGATGTGCTGGGCGACCGATTGATGTACCGCCTTCAATACCGCAATTTCGGTGACCACCAATCCATGGTAACCAACCACACGGTTGATGCAAATGGAAGTGGGCGAGCCGGCATAAGGTGGTACGAATTAAGGAATTCGGGAAGCGGATGGTCAATGTATCAGCAAGGCACATATTCGCCAGATGCCACCAACAGGTGGATGGGAAGTGTGGCAATGAATGCCAATGGAGATATTGCACTTGGATATTCAGCATCAGATGCAAGTATTTATCCCTCAATCCGATATACTGGCAGGTTGGCCAGCGACCCATTGGGGCAGATGACTTTCTCAGAACAAACCATTAAGAACGGAACTGGTTATCAATCAGGTTCTGCTGCCCGTTGGGGCGATTATAGCATGATGTCCATCGATCCGACCGATGATCAAACTTTTTGGTACACAACCGAGTATATCCAAACTTCAGGAACTGTTAATTGGAGAACAAGGATAGCTTCTTTTCTTTTTGGTCCAATAGCCCCAACAGCTGGTTTTATTGCAAGTACCACTTTGCCTTGTTTAAACTCAACTACATCGTTTACCGATCAATCTTCGGGACTTGCTACGTCATGGTTGTGGTCGGTAACGCCTGCCACTTTTGCATTCACTGATGGTACAACAAACATTTCCCGAAACCTTCATATAAAATTTACCGCTATAGGTACATATACCATTGCACAAACAGCTACCAATGCCCAAGGAAGCAATACTTTGACAAAGACTAATTATATAAGTGTTAATTCAGCAAACTCCGATTTTACAGCGAATTCTCAATCCGTGATAATCGGAAATTCCGCCACATATACTGATGCTTCTACTTGTGGGATTTCGTCATGGTCGTGGAATTTTGGTGCAGGCGCATCACCCGCTACAGCCAATACCCAAGGGCCGCATGTGGTAACATATAACACTTTAGGATCGAAAACAGTTTCTTTAACTGTAAATGGCTCTGTCACAAAAACCAAATCAAATTACGTTACGGTGACAAACCCTTTTTACAATATGGAAAATGGCATAGTAACTGCCTGTATTGGCGATTTCTATGATCCAGGCGGAGCCACCGGTAGCTATTTGAACAACCAAGACATAACGGAGACATTTTACCCTGCCACTGCAACCGATATGATAAGGTTTACGTTCAATTCATTCAGCACCGAATCCGGCTACGACTATTTAGGGATTTATGATGGCACAAGCACTTCAGCACCTTTAATAGGGATTTATGATGGCACCACAAGCCCAGGTATTGTTACGGCCACAAATGCAGCGGGTGCGATCACTTTTAATTTTACTTCCGATGTTGGGGTTACCGGTTCGGGTTGGTCTGCTACTATTAGTTGCTTCGATGTTACTGTTCCGCCGGTTGCTGCCTTTTCGGCATCCAGCAATGCACCAGCAGTTAATTCAACGGTGTTGTTTACAGATCAATCCACAAATACGCCAACATCGTGGGCTTGGAGCTTTAGCCCAAATACTGTTGCATTTTTAAATGGCACCAGTGCCAATTCCCAAAATCCACAAGTTAAGTTTACTACACAGGGTTTATATTCGGTTACGCTTGTTGCTACGAATGCGTACGGTTCGGATGCTGAAGTAAAAACCAACTATATTAGCGCTTCGCTTAACACATATTGCGTTCCCACATACACTTCAGGTACTGGCGACGGTGATTTTATTTCGCTTGTTCAGCTTGGAAGCATCAACAATCCTACTGAAGCATCTTTAAGCCCATTCTATACATTTTACAGCAGTTTATCTACAGACCTAACTCCAGGAGTTTCAAATACAATTACATTAAGTCCTGGCACTTATAACAGTGGAAATAATATAACTGTTTGGATTGATTACAATCAAGATGGCATTTTTGGCATTTCTGAAAAACTTGGCAATGTAAGTATCCCAGCTTCACCAGCAACAGGCACAATCGTTTTCACCATTCCGATTGATGCTACGGTTGGTACAACCCGGATGCGGGTGAGGGAAGTTTTTAGCAACAGCAATTTTGATGCTTGTTCAACCTACAGTTATGGCGAAACCGAAGACTATAATGTGAATATCCTCAGTTTGGATAAAAGCCTCAACCTCACACTCTTCCTCGAAGGCTTATTTAATGGTTCGAGCATGAACAAAGCCAAAGATGGTGCAACGGATAAATTTCCAGGTACTATTGCCGATCAGATAATCGTGGAACTACATAATGCTGTTTTTCCTTTTGCTCTGGCAGGTGGCCCGTTTACGGTAAACGTGAACACAGATGGAACTGCTCATGTTGTGATACCTGCATCCTTAGGATCAAGTTATTATATTGTTGTGAAACACCGGAACAGTATTGAAACCTGGAATTCAAACCCGCTTTCGTTCAGCGGTGCAACGGTGAGCTACAACTTTAGTAGTTTAGCAGGTCAAGCTTATGGCAATAATTTGAAACTAATATCTGGGAAACATGTGATTTTCGGTGGTGATGTTAATCAGGATGGAATGGTTGATGCAGCCGATTTGGTAGCCGTAGATAACGATGCGGCCAACTTTTTGAGTGGCTATCTAACTAATGATGTTAATGGTGATGGGGTTATTGATGCTACCGATTTAGTTTCTGTTCACACAAATTCTTCCGTCTTTGTCGGGAAAATTACGCCATAAATTCTCGGGCAAAGCTGCATTAAATCAGCCATTTCCTTGATTCGCTGTTTTTGCGCTATTTCTGCGACAACAGATGATTTACCTTTCATTTTGTATAACTCAACGCTACTCGAACAAGTGCTGGACAAGTATTTTCAGGCCTATCAGTATTAGCATCACTCCGCCCAACATTTCCATTTGCCTTCCCAGCCGTGAGCCAATTTTTTTTCCAAAAAGCATTCCCAACATAGCGACAATGTAAGTAACCGAGCCTATTATCGCAACCGAAATCATGATTTTATAATCCAACAGCGCAAAACTGAACCCAACCACCAAGGCATCAATGCTGGTTGCAATGGCCATGCCTATCATAACTTTAATATCCAAGGGGTTAAACGACCTATCTCCGGGATCGCTGATAAAACTTTCGTAAATCATTTTCCCACCCAACAGACCAAGTATGCCAAATGCAACCCAATGGTCGAAACTTTCGACATATTCCTTTACTCCTGTACCCAAGAGCCAGCCAATCAGGGGCATTACTGCCTGAAACACAGCTAATGTAATTGCTATTTTTGAAGCATTTACAAAATCTATCTTTCTCAATATCAATCCACTGGAAATCGAAACAGCAAAAGTGTCGAAGGAAAGGCCAATGGCAATAAGCAGGATGGTGAGTATTTCCATAGTTTTTTCAAAAGAGTTGCAAATGTAGATAAAGCAATATTAATCCGGTTATTTCGGCAATACCTTAGTGGCAATAAATAATGGAATGATTTTTATTTCTCACTAATTCAATACGTTAATGAACATTTCAATTATTAAGATAATCAAACGATTATTCGAATAAAATCGTTAATTTTACAATCTAATAATAACAACTAAACCAAAAGAATTATGAAACCAAACATGGGAAGTACCGACAAAATTATCCGTATCGCGATTGCAGCCGTTATTGCTTTGCTGTTTTTCACCGATGTAATTGAAGGCACATTAGGAATTGTCCTCCTTGTATTTGCAGGGGTTTTCGTGCTTACAAGCCTAATAAGTTTCTGCCCGCTTTATCCTGTTTTCAAAATGGACACAACAAAAAAGAAATAGTGTTTTGCCACTTTATCCAATAAAGCCATTTCAATAACTGAAGTGGCTTTTTATTTTATCAGGCATTCATAATCCGAAAAACAAGTATAATTTTATTTCAATACAGTTCATCCGTTCACACCGAAGTCTAAGATCGCTTAGGTGATATTTCTACATTTTAAAGGTTTCAAAGAGAACCCAGGAGTATAATCATCCAAAAAGCAAGCTAAAACCATTTGTTTCGTTGCATAATTGTAATTTTGCCGCTTCAAAACCCGATTCCGTATGAATAAAATTGCACAGGCATTAGTTTATTACACCACAATTCCTTTTATATATTTCTTTTCAATCCTTCCTTGGTCACTGCTTTTTGTGATTTCCGATTTCTTTTTTGTAATCTTCTATTTTATAATAGGTTACAGGCGCAAGATAGTGAGAATGAACCTGTCAAATTCTTTTCCAGAAAAATCCGCTGAAGAACTTAGAGAAATTGAATTCCGTTTTTACAGATATTTTATCGATATAACTTTTGAGATGTTCAAATTGTTCACTATCAGCTCAGAACAAAAGCTCAAACGCTGTAAAATCGATGAGAAAACTCAATCACTTACAGACGAATTATATTCAAAAAAAAGGAATGTGGTTTTGGTCATGGGTCATTATGGCAATTGGGAATACGCTCCTTCAGGATTGCCATTACAGTCTGATTACCAATCTTATGTAATATATCATCCATTGAGTAACCCTTATTTCGACCGTTTAATGTCGCGCATGAGGACAAGCACCGGATGTAAACTTTATACCATGGCAGGGACTTTAAAAGGGATGATTTCGAACAAAAACGAAATCAATGTAACAGCCTTCCTCAGCGACCAATCGCCAGATCCCAACACAGCTACCTGGTGCCAATTCCTGAATCAGGATACCGCTGTGTTTAATGGCTCGGAGAAAATTGCCCGAAAACTCAATATGGCAGTGATTTACGGAAGTTTGGAAAGGGTAAAAAGAGGCTATTACATTCTACATTCAAAGTTGATTTGCGAGGATGCCTCAAAAACACAAGTCGGCGAAATCACTGAAAGCCATTTGCGTCTCCTCGAAAACGACATACGGAAAGCCCCTGAATTTTGGCTTTGGACCCATCGCCGATGGAAACATAAACGCCCGGAAGGCATGTAAATTGTGCTTCGGCAAATAATGGCAGCCCATATTGCTTTTTGTTGAAAGAGTAGGTCTTCTGTTAAAATGTTGATTAATTTTTATTGTTGGAAGTCGAAATGCAGCAGTCAGAAGATTGCTCGAAAAGTCTTTTTATCCTTTATATATAGCACTTTTTTCGACAATTGACGGTATTTGCATTCTCCTCAAATGGGAAAACGTGAAATTATTTCCCTTTTTTCCATGTTCTTCCTACTTCTGTATCCTAAGCAATCATAACATATTCCATTCAATTTGTTATAGTACAAAAATATGAATTGCAGTTTTGTTTCATCTTATTTAATGCATTGTTATTTAGCGATATAGAAAGATAATCTATTTCGTAAAAGCAGAAATCAGTACATTTCAACTGATAAAAGCAAAAACTAGCCAGCTAATTTCCCCTAACTATTAGTACAATAGAGAAACATTTTTGCTAATGTTAAAAATATGTAAAAATATGAATAGGAAATCTGTTAGCCAATCAACCTAATATTTTTATTACTTTTGCATTGTTTACTTAATTATCGACACAATCGACATGGGATTATTGAAAGATCAACTTTTGAAGTATGATGCGCCCCAAAAAGTTATGGCTGCTGGTATTTACCCATATTTCAGGGTTATAGAATCGGATCAGGACACTGAAGTTTTGATTGATGGGAAAAAAGTGCTGATGTTCGGCTCCAATAGCTATCTGGGATTAACAAACCACCCAAAAATAAAGGAAGCTGCCAAGCGAGCCATTGATAAATATGGTACTGGATGTGCCGGATCACGTTTTTTGAACGGCACACTCGATATTCACATCGAGTTGGAGGATAGGCTCGCAAAGCTGATGAACAAAGATGGGGCAATTTGCTACAGCACTGGTTTTCAGGTTAATTTGGGAGTTGTTTCAGCCCTTACCGGACGGAACGACTACTTGCTTTTGGATGAGCTTGACCATGCATCAATTATAGAAGGCAGCCGACTTTCTTTTTCCAAAATACTCAAGTTTCAGCACAACAACATGCTGTCGCTCGAAAAAAAACTGAAACTATGTGGACCCGATAAAATTAAACTTATTGTGGTTGATGGCATTTTTTCCATGGAAGGCGACATCATCAATTTGCCCGAAGTAGTTAGGCTTGCCAACAAATACAATGCATCCGTAATGGTGGATGATGCCCATTCCATTGGCGTTTTGGGCATTAATGGGGCAGGGACAGCATCGCATTTTGGTCTGAGCGATAAGGTGGAGCTTACAATGGGGACTTTTTCCAAATCATTGGCTTCGTTAGGCGGTTTTATTGCCGCCGATAAAGAGGTTATCAATTATCTGAAACACACTTCCCGCTCACTGATATTCAGTGCCAGCATGACACCTTCTTCGGCAGCAACCGTATTGGCAGCACTCGATATAATGGAATCCGAACCTGAAAGGATCAAACACCTTTGGGATTTGACCCATTACGCATCAAAAGCCTTTAAGGAAATGGGGTTTGATACAGGAAAATCAGCTTCGCCAATAATTCCTTTGTTTATTCGCAACGACCTCACGGCTCTTAAAATGACAAGGATTTTGTTGGAAGATGGCATATTTGTAAACCCAGTGGTTTCGCCAGGAGTACCGAAAGAAGACAGCCTTATCCGCTTCTCGCTTATGGCCACGCACACTTTCGAGCAATTGGATATTGCCATAGAAAAGATTTTGAAAACAGCCAAAGCCCTTGGTGTACTGACAAATGGAGCTGCTTCAAAATAAGGGGATTATTTTTAGTTTTGTGTTTTTTTTGCTGTAATCTTAGAAAGTGAAAGGCGGAATAGCAAAAAACAGGCAAACGAACAATTGCTTTATTGGCAAATAGTCTTCGATTAGAGATAAATTATATCAAGATAGGGTATTTTTTGGTGATGCTATTCAAGAGGCATTTCAAACTCAACTTTCCAAACTCCTTCCTCAACGCTACATTTTTTAGCCTGCGCCAATACGATCAAATCATTCCTATCAAATTAATTGTTAAACCCAAATCAAGGATTTTTCCTTAACCCTATCGTATGAAAAAAATTATATTTATTACAGGTGTTTCTTCGGGTTTTGGTTTAAAAACTGCCGAACTTCTTGCTGAGAAAGGGCATATAGTTTATGGAACGGTTCGTAAAGAAACCGGGATCAAACAGAGTTTTAATGTTCTAAAGATGGATCTTATGGATCCTGAATCAATAAAACAAGCGGTAGGCGCTGTGCTACAAAAGGAAGGGCGCATTGATGTGCTTATAAACAATGCCGGGATGCATACCGGTGGTGCCATCGAAACCACTTCTATCGAAAATATCAGGATGCAGATGGATACCAATGTAATGGGTTTGGTATATATGCTGAAAGCAGTTTTGCCTAACATGCGGCAGCAAAATCAGGGTACAATTATCAATTTTAGTTCCATTGGCGGCTTGATGGGTTTGCCATTCCAAGCCTATTATTCTGCAAGTAAATTTGCAATCGAGGGCTTGAGCGAATCGCTGCGCATGGAGTTAAAGCAATTTAACATCAAAGTGGTTGTTATCAACCCTGGCGATTTCCATACCAATAATACTGCCAATAGGCAGAATTTCCTTGCGAATGCTGCCAACGACCCATACTCAGTGCAGTTTGGCAAAACGCTTTCTATTATCGAAAAAGATGAAAACGGAGGTTGGCCTCCAGAAATCCTGGCCAAAAAACTGGTAAAGATCATCGAACTTAAAAACCCTTGCCCACGCTATGTTATTGCTACTGCAGAACAAAAGTTGGCTGTTGTGCTCAAAAATATTTTGCCCGCTAAATGGTTTATGCAAATCCTCGCGCCGCATTACGGTATTAAATAGGGG
>CAIRHD010000379.1 GCA_903878265.1 uncultured Bacteroidales bacterium
ATTAATTACAAGATACAACAATGATCACAGATCCGATTGCAGATTATCTTACAAGAATAAGGAATGCCGTGATGGCCAACCATAGGGTTGTTGAAATTCCTGCATCTAATCTCAAGAAGGAGATAACTAAAATCCTCTTCGACCAGGGCTATATCCTTAATTTCAAATTTGAGGACGAATCCAAACCTGGAGTTATTAAGATTGCACTTAAATACCATCCTGTTACCAAGCAATCGGCTATTACGCAGATTGAAAGGGTTAGCAAACCAGGTTTACGCCGCTATGTTGGTAAGGATAGCCTTCCTCGGGTTCTGAATGGACTTGGTATTGCAATAGTATCGACCTCCCACGGGTTGATGACTGACAAGGATGCTAAAAAACAGAATGTGGGTGGCGAAGTAATTTGTTACGTTAGTTAATAAAAGGAGGATATAAGAATGTCGAGAATTGGAAAATTACCGATTACGATTCCTTCCGGAGTTACAATCACGGTGTCAGAAAAAAACCTTGTTACTGTTAAAGGAAGCAAAGGCGAATTGAAGCAACAAGTGGATCCGGATATTACCGTAAAGGTTGAAAATAATCAGATGCTTGTTGAGCGTCCTACTGATCAACAGCGTCATAGGGCTATGCATGGACTTTACCGCTCACTGCTTTTCAATATGGTAACCGGAGTCAGTGAAGGTTTTACCGTTAAACAAGAATTAGTAGGCGTTGGTTACAAGGCTGTTGTTGTTGGACAAACCATAGAGTTAGCTTTAGGCTATTCGCACAACTTTTTCTTTGAACTTCCTGCTGAAATACAGGTAAGTGCTTTGACCGAAAGAGGAAAAAACCCCATTATCACAATGGTATCGCACGATAAACAACTTATTGGCCAGGTAGCAGCAAAAATTAGGTCGCTGCGCAAACCTGAACCTTACAAAGGAAAAGGTATCAAGTTTGTTGGCGAAATACTAAAACGTAAAGCTGGTAAATCAGCATCGGATAAATAATCATTGAGAACAGCATAATACTTTCAATCGATGTCATTTAAGGTAGATAAAGAATACAGGAGACTGAAAATCAAGCAACGCGTTCGTAAAGTCATTACTGGCTCAGGTGAACGTCCACGCATGTCAGTGTTCCGCAGCAATAAAGATATTTATGTACAATTGATTGATGATCAATCAGGTACAACATTAGCTGCTGCATCATCCCGCGTTAAAGGTATAGCGGATCAAAAAGTTACCAAAAGTGAGAAAGCCAAGCTTGTTGGAAAACTCATAGCAGAGCGCGCTCTCGAGAGTGGGATTCTGTCTGTTGTTTTCGACCGTAACGGTTATCTTTATCATGGTAGGGTAAAAGCTTTGGCTGATTCGGCCAGAGAAGGTGGCATCAAATTTTAATTACAGCTATGGCAAACGTAATCACAAATAGAGTAAAATCGAGCGATATCGAATTAAAAGACAGGCTCGTCGCCATTCAGCGCGTTACTAAAGTTACCAAGGGCGGACGTACTTTCACTTTCTCAGCTATTGTGGTTGTTGGAAATGAAAACGGAGTTGTTGGTCACGGTCTTGGTAAAGCCAAGGAAGTTCAGGCTGCAATTGCAAAAGGAATAGAAGATGCAAAGAAAAATTTAGTTCGTGTACCTGTTCTTAAAGGCACTATACCTCACGAACAATTAGGTAAGTATGGTGGAGCATTGGTTTTTATGAAACCAGCAACAAGTGGTACAGGTGTTATTGCCGGTGGTGCTATGCGTGCTGTACTCGAAAGTGTTGGTGTTAAGGATGTACTTGCTAAATCTAAAGGCTCATCTAACCCTCATAGTGTTGTGAAAGCTACTATTGAAGGTCTGTGCCAACTGAGAGATGCGCATTCGGTTGCTCAACTCCGCGGTGTTAGCATGGATAAAGTATTTAATGGTTAACCACTAAATTATTAGCGATGAAAAACGTAAGAGTAACCCAGATAAAAAGTGGTATCAAACAACCCGAGAGACAGAAACGCACATTACGAGCCTTGGGTATTACAAAAATGAACCGTCCGGTGGATCATGTTGCCACACCTCAGATTGAAGGCATGATCAGGGCTATCAGCCATTTATTGAAAGTGGAAGAAATTTAATTGTAAATCCTTTATAGAACAAATATAACATGGATCTAAGTAATTTAAAGCCAGCAGAAGGCGCTACAAAAAGTGAAAAGCGAATTGGTCGTGGTCAAGGTTCTGGTCGTGGTGGCACATCCACACGCGGACACAAAGGAGCCAAATCCCGTTCAGGTTACAAGCGCCGTCGTGGCTTCGAAGGAGGTCAAATGCCTTTGTACCGTCGAGTACCTAAAGGAGGCTTCAAGAATATCAACAGGATTGAATACACCGGATTAAATATTGATGTATTGCAAAAACTTGCTGATTCGAGAAGTTTATTCGTAATAACCCCTGAAATATTACGGGAAAACGGACTTCTTGGAAAAAATGACCTTCTCAAAGTATTGGGTCGTGGCAAATTGACTGCAAAAATGGAAGTTACAGCCAATGCTTTTTCAACAAAAGCCATTGAGGCAATCGAATCAGTTGGTGGAACTGTTATTAAACTCTGAACTTAATGAAACGCTTCATTCAGACACTAAAAAATATTTATAAAATCGATGAGCTTCGTAAGAGGATAGGCTATACTTTAGGGCTTATCCTTATTTACAGGTTTGGATCGTATGTTACTATTCCTGGTGTTGATCCCCAGCAATTGATGGCATTGAAGAATCAATCATCTTCAGGACTTTTAGGCTTGCTTAATATGTTCTCCGGTGGTGCATTCAGTAATGCTTCAATCTTTGCATTAGGTATTATGCCTTACATCTCGGCATCTATTGTAATTCAGTTGCTTGGGATGGCAATTCCGTACTTCCAAAAACTTCAGAAAGAAGGCGAAAGCGGACGTAAAAAAATTAACCAGATCACCCGTTATTTAACGGTGCTGATTACCGCTTTACAAGCACCTGGTTATATTGCAAATCTAATTTCACAGCTTCCTGCTCAAGCCATTACACCTTTTGATCCTAATGTAACCTCACCTTCAGTTTTCTTTTGGATAACTTCAGTTGTGGTTCTCGTTTCTGGTACTATGTTTGTAATGTGGCTTGGTGAGAAAATTACTGATAAAGGCTTGGGAAATGGTATCTCCTTGATTATTATGGTGGGTATTATGGCTCGACTTCCTTTTGCACTGTTTAGCGAGTTCCTTGCCCGTATGGAGCAAAAAGGCGGGGGATTGGTTCTTTTTATTGTTGAAATAGCAGTTTTGGTTTTGGTGGTTTTACTGTGTATCCTGTTAGTTCAGGGAACTCGAAAAATACCGGTACAATATGCAAAACGTGTTGTTGGAAATAAACAATATGGAGGTGTACGTCAATACATACCTTTAAAAGTAAACGCTGCTGGAGTTATGCCTATAATTTTTGCCCAGGCAATTATGTTTCTTCCTCTCACAATTGCTGGTTTCGCCAGTAGCGAGAGTTTGCAGGGATTTGCGGCGGCTTTTACTGACATAAACGGATTTTGGTACAATTTTACTTATGCCTTGTTAATTATTGTTTTCACCTATTTCTATACAGCTATTACGGTTAACCCAAACCAAATGGCTGAGGATATGAAGAAAAATAATGGATTCATTCCTGGCGTGAAACCTGGTAAAAAGACAGCAGATTTTATTGATTCGGTTATGTCGAAAATTACATTCCCAGGATCATTGTTTCTTGCACTCGTTGCTGTTATGCCAGCATTGGTTCGTATGGGTGGTGTAAGTTCTCAGTTTGCACAATTTTACGGCGGTACTTCACTATTGATTCTTGTTGGTGTTGTATTGGATACTCTTCAGCAAATTGAAAGCCACCTGTTGATGCGTCATTACGAAGGTTTGACAAAATCAGGTCGTATCAAAGGTCGTAATGCTGCCGGAGCAGGATTTTAATCTGTTGTAGGACAGCTTATGGCTCTGATTAAGACTGACATTGAAATTGAAAAAATACGTACTAGTTCTTTACTTGTTGGAAAAACGATAGCAGAAGTGGCCAAGCACATCAAGCCTGGCGTTACTACTTTAGCTCTCGATAAAATAGCAGAGGAGTTTATCTACGACCATAATGCAAAAGCTGCATTCAAAGGGTATCATGGGTTTCCTGCTACTTTGTGTATCTCTATCAACGAAGTTGTTGTGCATGGGATTCCTGGGGATCGGGAATTAAAGGAAGGCGATTTGGTTTCTATTGATTGTGGTACAATAATAGATGGGTATTTTGGTGATTCAGCTTTCTCGTTTGCTTTATTACCAGTTCCAGTGGAAATTGAGTTATTAATGCAGCGCACTCGTGGTTCATTACTGAAAGCGATTAGCTCTATTAAAGCAGGCAAAAGGGTTGGCGATATTGGATACGAGGTTCAAACGTTTGTAGAAAGTTTCGGTTATTCGGTAGTTCGGGATCTGGTTGGGCATGGGTTAGGGACAAGTTTGCACGAAAAACCCGAAGTACCTAATTATGGTAGGAGAGGAACAGGAGCAAGATTAGAGCCTGGAATGGTAATCTGCATAGAACCAATGATTAACCTTGGAACTAAGCAGGTGATGCAAGAAAAGGATGGTTGGACGATACGAACGGTTGATCGGAAAGCCTCGGCACATTTTGAGCACGCTATCGCAATAAAGAATGACGGAGTTGATATTTTGTCCAGCTTCGAAGAGATTGAACAGGTTTCTAATCCTGACATAGTAATAATGAGGTAATAAATGGCGAAACAACTTGTAATTGAACAGGATGGTGTAGTGAAAGAATCACTCGGCAATGCAATGTTCCGGGTAGAACTCGAAAATGGGCACATGATTATTGCGCACATTTCGGGAAAAATGAGGATGCACTACATTAAAATTCTCGTTGGTGACAGGGTGAAAATTGAAATGTCGCCGTATGATCTCAGTAAAGGAAGGATAAACTTCCGTTATAAATAAAGAATAATCACCATTAAGAAATACTCAAACAATGAAAGTTAGAGCATCAGTAAAAAAAAGGACGCCTGAATGCAAAATCGTGCGCAGGAAAGGGAGAATCTACGTTATAAATAAAAAGAATCCCAAGTACAAACAAAGGCAAGGTTAATAATTGTGTAATCCCATAAGCTATTAATATATATGGCACGTATTGCTGGTATCGATTTACCAAAAAACAAAAGAGGAGAAATAGGACTGACATACATTTTCGGCATTGGCCGTAATTCAGCTCAAAGTATCCTGGATCAATGCGGTATCGACCGTAATAAAAAAGTTCAAGACTGGAGTGATGATGAGCAGAATAATATCCGTTCCATGATCAACGACAGTTTTAAAGTAGAAGGTGCACTTCGTTCGGAAGTGCAGCTTAATATCAAACGCTTGATGGACATCGGTTGTTACCGTGGAGTTCGCCATCGTTTGGGCCTTCCGCTACGTGGACAGAGTACAAAAAATAATGCCCGTACACGTAAGGGTAGGAAAAAGACTGTTGCTAATAAGAAAAAAGCAACTAAATAAGTTAGCATTTAAAGTACAAAAAGTTTTACTATGGCAAAGACCACCAAAGTATCGAAGAAAAGAGTTGTTAAAGTTGAAGCTGTTGGAAGAGCATACGTTTCAGCTTCGTTTAACAACATCATAATTTCGTTGACCAATAATGCCGGACAGGTTATTTCCTGGGCTTCGGCAGGAAAAATGGGATTCAGGGGTTCAAAAAAGAACACTCCTTATGCTGCCCAAATGGCGGCAACCGATTGTTCAAAAGTAGCCTATGACCTCGGTTTACGTAAAGTTAAGGTTTTCGTTAAAGGTCCGGGATCGGGAAGGGAATCTGCAATACGTACACTTCACACAGCAGGCATCGAAGTTACCGAAATAATGGATATTACTCCATTGCCTCACAACGGTTGCAGGCCTCCTAAACGTAGAAGGGTTTAAATTTTACCTGATACTTCGATATTTAAGAACAAATTAGTTTAATAATACATAATCAAAAGGCTTTATGGCAAGATATATTGGTCCTAAGACTAGGATAGCCAGAAAATTCAAAGAACCTATCTACGGGCCCGACAGTTCTTACGAAAAGAAGAACTATCCTCCTGGAATGCATGGACAAAATAAACGGCGGAAGAAACAATCGGAATACGGTGTTCAGTTGCAGGAGAAACAAAAAGCTAAATACACTTATGGTATTCTTGAAAAACAGTTCAGGAATACATTTGAAAAAGCTACACGTAAAAAAGGTGTTACAGGTGAAATTCTTTTACAACTTATTGAAGCTAGGCTCGATAACGTTGTTTATCGTTTGGGCATTTCTCCTACTCGCGATGGAGCACGCCAATTGGTAGGTCACGGCCATGTTACCGTTAACGGAAAAGTACTTAATATTCCTTCATACGAATGTGGTAGAGGCGATGTTATTGCTGTTCGTGAGCGCTCAAAATCACTTGAGGTTATCCAAAACTCATTGCAAGGACGTATTATGCGTTATTCCTGGCTTGAATGGGACGGTGCTTTAATGACCGGAAAATTTATAAATTTCCCCGAACGTGAAGAAATTCCTGAAAACATAAAGGAACAACTCATAGTGGAATTGTACTCGAAGTAATTTTAATCTTGCATTTTTTTTAAACAAAGGACTTTTATGGCCATTTTAGCATTCCAGAAACCTGATAAGGTTATCATGATTCAGGCTGATGAGTTTGAGGGAGTTTTTGAATTCCGTCCTCTCGAACCTGGCTTTGGTATCACTATAGGCAATGCATTGCGCAGGATTTTGCTTTCTTCACTCGAGGGTTTTGCCATTACTTCATTGCGTATCGATGGGGTGGAACATGAATTCTCTTCTGTTAGTGGTGTGGTTGAGGATGTAACAGACGTAATCCTAAATCTGAAAAAGGTTAGGTTCCGGAAACAAATTGACGGAGAAGAAAGTGAAAAAATCAACTTCACTGTTACCGGAAAAGATACCTTTACTGCAGGGGATATTGAAAAACACCTTTCATTGTTTCATGTCCTTAACCCTAATGTGGTAATCTGCCACATGGAACCTACAGTAAAGTTAAACGTAGAACTGTGTATCAACAAGGGTAGGGGTTATGTGCCAGCTGAAGAAAACAAGATTTCTACAGCTCATTTGGGAACTATATTCATGGATTCCATACACACTCCTATTAAAAATGTAAAATTCAGTATCGAAAACTACCGTGTTGAACAAAAAACCGACTACGAGAAACTTGTTTTAGAAATCAAGTCGGATGGTTCCATACACCCCAAAGATGCACTTAAAGAAGCTGCCAGGATACTGATACATCATTTTATGCTTTTCAGTGATGAAAAGATAACTATTGATATCGAAGAAAAAGCTGTAGCTGAGGAGTTTGACGAAAATACACTTCATATACGGCAGTTGCTTAAAACCAAGTTGGTGGACATGGATCTTTCGGTTCGTGCGCTTAATTGCCTCAAAGCAGCCGATGTTGAAACTCTTGGCGAGTTAGTAGCTTTTAATAAAAACGACCTGCTGAAATTTCGCAATTTCGGTAAAAAGTCACTCACCGAACTTGAAGATCTTGTGAAAACCAAAGGACTTGAATTCGGGATGAATGTTGTGAAGTACAAATTAGATAAGGAATAAGCGAAATGAGACATCAGAAATCAATAAACCACCTGGGACGAACCAGTACTCATCGCAAAGCTATGCTGTCGAATATGGCTAGCTCGTTGATAAAACATAAAAGAATAAGCACCACCATAGCTAAAGCTAAAGCTCTTCGGGGTTATGTAGAGCCATTAATAACACGCGCCAAAATCGATTCAACACATTCGCGCCGGGTTGTTTTTAGTTATCTCCAGGATAAGGATGCAGTAACAGAACTTTTTCGCGACGTATCGGTAAAAGTGGCTGATCGCCCAGGCGGATATGTTCGTATTCTAAAAACTGGTTTCAGGCTTGGTGATAATGCCGATATGTGTATAATCGAATTGGTTGATTATAACGAAGCATTATTAACTGTTAAGGAGGCAAGCAATAAAAAAGCGACACGCCGCCGTAAACCAGCTTCGAAAAAAGCAACTGACGCCGTAGCACCTGTGGCAAAAGAGTCAGAAGCCAAAACCGAAGAAGATGATAAAGAAGAAAGCGATGCTACTGAAGGAGAAGAAAAAATCTAATTAAAATACAGGTAATGAATTAAATAAAGGATAAAGTGAAGGTTTCTTTGCTTTATCCTTTTATAATTTAATGCAAAATCCATTTTAGGAACTTTAAATAAAACTATATTTTATGAGTCAAATTGTAAACATTACAGGCCGTCAGATTCTTGATTCACGCGGCAACCCTACCGTTGAGGTAGATGTATTTACTTCGAATGGTGTTATGGGCCGAGCAGCCGTTCCATCAGGTGCTTCAACTGGAGTACACGAAGCTTGTGAGCTCCGCGATGGCGACAAAACCATCTATAAAGGCAAAGGTGTGCTTAAAGCCGTTCAGAATGTAAATAAAGTTTTAGCTGAAGAATTGAAAGGCTATTTCGTTACCGAACAGAATGAAATTGACCGCAAAATGATTGAGTTGGATGGCACACCTAACAAATCCAACCTCGGTGCTAATGCAATTCTTGGTGTTTCGTTGGCAGTAGCCAATGCCGCCGCTCAAGAGTCGAACAGTTACTTGTTCCGCTATATTGGTGGCGTTAATGCCAATACATTGCCTATTCCTATGATGAATATTATCAATGGCGGTTCACATGCCGATAATAGTATCGATTTTCAGGAATTTATGATTATGCCTGTGGGTGCACCGTCTTTCCGTGAAGGCTTGCGCATGGGAGCCGAAGTTTTCCATAGTTTAAGCGCTGTTCTGAAAAAAGGCGGATACTCGACAAATGTAGGTGATGAAGGCGGCTTTGCGCCAAATCTCAAATCAAATGAAGAGGCAATTACTGTTATTCTTCAGGCTATAGAAAATGCTGGTTACAAGCCTGGAAAAGATGTGTTTATCGCTCTGGATCCAGCTTCAAGTGAATATTTCCTCGAAGATGAGAAAATGTATCACCTAAAAAAATCGACTGGTGAAAAACTCACCTCATCGCAAATGGTTGACTATTGGAAAAATTGGATCGATAAGTATCCTATTATTTCAATTGAAGATGGTATGGCCGAGGATGATTGGGATGGTTGGAAACTGATGACAGATGTGATGGGCAATAAAATTCAGCTTGTTGGCGATGATTTGTTTGTTACCAACACTAATCGTCTGCAAATGGGAATTGATAAAGGCGTTGCCAATTCAATACTTGTAAAGGTTAACCAAATTGGCACTTTGACCGAAACCATTAATGCAGTAAACATGGCATACCGCAATTCGTACACCGCTGTTATGAGCCACCGTTCGGGTGAAACAGAAGATACCACTATTGCTGATCTTGCTGTAGCTCTCAATACCGGCCTTATCAAAACTGGTTCGGCAAGCCGTACCGACCGTATAGCGAAATATAACCAATTGCTTAGGATTGAGGAAATTTTGGGCAATACTGCGCATTATCTTGGAAAAGATTTTAAATACGCCAGATAGTTGAAATATAACACTTGAAGTAAAAAGCCGGTTGGAATGCCGGCTTTTTGCATTTTATATTTGTGTAAAATAATCAGATATCAATTGATTTGATAGAAGCATGGTGGTTGAAAAGTATTGTTTATTTCGATCTGATGACTTCAATATCCCGACTTTTGCCTCCCAACTTTTTTGAAATCCCAATCCAAAAGCTAAAGGAACGAAATCCGGGTTCCCATGTTTTTATCATCTTCTTCAGAAAAATCGAAAAGGCAAAGTTGATTTGTATTAGCAACAGGATTTATATGCACAACCGGAGGTATACTGTTTTGTATATATTCCCTTAAAGCCTTCCGGAAAACTTTGTTCTCAGTAGTTTGATTTTCCTTGCAGAATTGGCGAAGCATTTTATTCTGCCCTTCTGGAATTTTTAGGTTCTTTTTAAAGAACTTTATTTTCCGGGGTTTCTTTTTTCCATGTTTAGGCATAACAATCCGGTTAAAATCAATTGCGTGCTAAAGTAGTGCTTTATAGAACATTGCAAACAACCAAACAGAAATAGTAATCCACAATTTATGAACAGGTAGGGGAGGGGTAAGGATGTGCGAGGTTTGATGTGCGAAGTGCGATGTTGGATATTTGAGGTAACTGTTTAAAAATTGAAAATACTGGTGTAGATACAATTTCCTAATAACCATTTCCCAACAACTATTTTCCAATAACCATTTCCCAACAACCAATAACCATTTCCCAACAACCATTAACTGAACCCCTTAATATCCGCAATAATCCGCTCGGCTAATTCTTCCGCCTTTGAAGCAGACTCGCTTTCGGAATAAATGCGGATTATTGGTTCGGTATTCGACATACGAAGATGAACCCACTCCTTACCAAATTCGATTTTAACGCCATCGATGGTGCTGTTTGGTTGATCCTTATATTTTTCCTGAACTTTTGCAAGAATTTCATCTGTTTTCATTTCAGGCGACAAGGTAATCTTGTTCTTCGAAATGGTATATTCGGGGTAAGTTGCTCTCAATTGGGAACAAGTAAGACCAGTTTTAGCCAAATGTGTCAAAAAGAGTGCAATCCCGACTAGTGCATCGCGCCCATAATGCAATTCAGGATAAATTACCCCACCATTACCTTCGCCACCAATAATAGCTTGGGTGTCCTTCATCATTTTAACAACATTAACTTCCCCAACTGCTGAAGTTGAATAAGCAAAGCCTTTACTTTCGGTAACATCGCGCAAAGCCCGTGTTGACGACATATTTGAAACTGAGTTGCCGGGTGTTTGATCCAGCACATAATCGGCAACAGCAACCAAAGTGTATTCTTCGCCGAACATTTTGCCATTTTCACTTACAATCGCAAGCCTGTCCACATCAGGATCCACAACAAAACCGACATGTGCATTGTTTTCGATAACAGTTTTGCTCAATTCGTGCAAATGTTCCGGTAAAGGTTCGGGATTATGTGGGAAAAGTCCGTTTGGTTCGCAATAAAGTTCGATAATTTGTTGTACGCCCAAAGCACTCAACAATCGTGGGATTGCAATTCCACCGGTCGAGTTTACTGCATCAATAGCAACTTTGAAATTTGCCTTTTTAATCGCCTCAATATCAACCAATGGCAAATCAACTACCATTTGTATGTGTTTGTCGATAAAAGTATCGTCAATTTTATAACTGCCCAGTTCATTAACAGGACAATATTCAACCTCTTTTGAATCCGATATTTCCAGGACTTTTTTGCCAGCTTCGGCATCCAAAAATTCGCCATTGGCATTTAAAAGTTTGAGTGCATTCCATTCGCCAGGGTTGTGGCTTGCAGTTAAAATTATGCCTCCATGAGCTTTATAGGAAGTAACGGCAACCTCTACCGTTGGGGTTGTCGAAAGTCCAAGGTCGATAACATCCATTCCCATCCCCATCAACGTGCCGCAAACCAGGTTGTTAACCATTGGGCCAGAAACACGGGCATCGCGGCCTACCACAATTGTAAGTCGCAGATCTGGGTTTTGGCGCTTGATGAAAGTTGCATAGCCAGTAACAAATTTTACAATATCCAAGGGTGTCAGATTATTATCAATTATTCCGCCTATCGTGCCCCGGATTCCTGAAATACTTTTAATTAAGGTCATAATGATTTTTTTTGCAAAGATACGATTAGCCGGAAACTAAGAAACTACAAGGATAAATCATTTTCAGGCTAAAAATCTACAAGAAACGAAAAGCCCAAAAGGCCAATCACGAAAAATTATTATCTTTGCAGGTTCAAAAAAACGAAAAACAAGCAATGGATAATTACGAAGAAGATCAAGAATACCTACGCGAACTGCTCGAACGCTTCGAAAGCGTTTCCGGTGACGGTGGATATTCCTTTTTCGACAGTGGCGAACTGGAAGATATAATTTACTTTTATTTTAGCGAATCGGAACTGGAAAAAGCCCGTAAGGCTATTGATTTTGCTATTGTGCAATTTCCGGAAGAGGTTAGTTTCCATGTGTTTAAAGCACAATATTTCCTTAATAATGGAGAGCCGGAAAAAGCCCTTGCCCGCCTTAACAGCTTGGATGCCGTTGATCCACAAAACCCGGATATTTCGCTTACTCGGGCTACCGTGTACAGCACAATGCATAAACATGCCGAGGCAATCAAGGAATATCAAAAGGCAATTGCAAAAGTTGATGAGGATTTGGATGAAATTCATACCAGTATAGCTTTTGAGTACCAAAACCTCCGTGATTATAAAAAAGCCGCCGAACACCTAAAAAAAGCTATCCGGCTCAACCTCGAAAACGAAAGCCTTTTGTACGAAATAGGTTATTGTTACGAAATGGGCCAGATGAGCGACGAAGCAATTGCGTTTTTTACCCAGGAAATTGATAAAAGACCATATTCGCTTGTTGCCTGGTACAACCTTGGTATTGCGTACAGCACGATAGAATTATACGAAAAAGCTATTGATGCATTTGATTTTTCGATTGCGATTGACCCGACCTTTACCCCCGCATATTTTAGCAAAGCCCAATGCTTTGAGCAAATGGACCTGTATTTGGAAGCCATAAATGTCTATAAACAGACTTTCGAGCTGGAAAAACCGGATGCCATGACCAATTATTATATTGGCGACTGCTATGCCAGTATGGATAAATATGAAACAGCTATTGATTTTTACAGAAAATCCATTAGCCTTGAGCGTCAGTTTTCGGATTCGTGGATGGGAATTGGCCTTTGTTTTGTTGAGTTAGGAATGCACAGCGAAGCCCTTTCGCACATGGACCAAGCTATTAAAATCGAGAATGACAATGCCGATTATTATATAGTGCTTGCTGAAACTCAAATTTCACTTGGCTTGATAGACGAAGCTGCTTTATCCTATCAAAAAGCAAGTGAGTTGGAACCTTATCATGCCGAAATATGGCTCGATTATTCCGACTTTTATGCCGATTTGAAAAAAGATTATGCCATGGCAATCGAAATACTCGATGATGGCATTTATTACCAAGGTGAAAACAGTTCACTAATTTATCGCCGTGTGGCATACTTGTACGAATCAGGCAAACATAAAGAGGCTGTCCTTGAACTGTTTATAGCTCTTACACAAGATTTTGAAGCACATATACAGTTGCTCGAATATTCCGATCAAGTTAAAAATTCGCCAGAAATCCTTGCCGTAATCACCTCGTACAAAAACCAATAGGGGAAGCATAATGTTTGCTTCCCAAAATCCCAACCCCCAACCCCCAACCCCCAACCCCTTAAAAACATGGGAATCACTCAATGGATTGCAAATACCGCCGTGGCTTTTATAGCCGCAACTTCTTATCCTGGCATTTTTTTACTGATGGTGCTCGAAAGCATGGTTTTCCCGGTTCCAAGCGAAGCTGTGATGCCGTTTGCAGGATTCCTGATTGCTGACGGACAATTTACGTTTACTGGTGTTATATTTGCAAGTACATTAGGCAGTATCGTTGGTTCATTGGCCTCGTATGCTATGGGTTTTTATGGCGGAAAGCCATTCATCGACAAGTTTGGTAAATTTTTGCTGCTTGATGCACACGATTTGAAAATAACAGAAAAATTCTTTGCCAAACATGGAGAGTTGACCATTTTTATTTCGAGGTTTATACCCATAATCCGACATTTGATAAGTATTCCAGCTGGTTTGGGTAAAATGAATTTATTGAAATTTTCAATTTATACCATAATTGGAGCCGGATTATGGAATTCGTTCCTGACTTATGTTGGATTCAAGCTAAAAACCAATTGGGAAGCAGTTATGAAATACAGTCATACTATTGATATCGTGGTAGTTGCGGTGCTTGGGCTGGCCTTCTTATATTATGCGTATAAAATTTATATAAATCTTACCAAGAAAAACACCGCAAGTTAAATATGCGATGGTTTGGATTGATTGGTTATCCGCTTTCACATTCTTTTTCGGCCAGGTATTTTGCCGAAAAGTTCGCTACCGAAAAAATCTTTAACACGGATTATCGCTTATTCCCATTGGAAAATATTTCTCAAATTCCAATATTGATTAAGAAATTTCCTGATATTCAAGGATTTAATGTTACCATCCCGTATAAAGTTGCAATACTTCAATTCTTAGATCAGGTTACGCCCGAAGCGGCTGAAGTGGGAGCTGTAAATTGTGTAAAGATCAAAAAAGATTTCTCCGGCACTAAACTTGTCGGTTATAATACCGATGTTTTCGGTTTCCGCGAATCCTTATTACCATTGTTGAAGCCTCATCACCAAAATGCCCTCGTTTTAGGTACGGGTGGTGCCTCAAATGCTGTCTGTTATGCGTTGAAATCCCTTAATATTAATTGCAACTTGGTTTCGCGCTCGCCCCAAAAAAGTTCAACTCTGCAATATAATCAGCTAAATGAAGCTATTATTAGCGACAATCTGCTGATAATCAATACAACACCTGTAGGCACATTCCCAGATATCGCCAACTCTCCAGATATTCCTTATCAATTTCTCAGCAACAAACATTTATTGTTCGATCTTATTTATAATCCGGCTCAAACGCAGTTTCTGGAAAATGGGCAGAAATACGGTGCAAGTATTAAAAATGGAATTCAAATGCTTGAATTACAGGCCGAAAAATCCTGGGAAATCTGGAATGAATAATTTTCAATTTGAAATATCCGTTTGGAGGTATGATATTTACAGATTAATGGATTCCTTGTCCCTTTTTTAATCTACACATTTCCTCATCCTCAAATTTGCACATTTGCACATTATCGCATTTTCAAATTACACTATCAGAAATTTATGTATTTTTGACGCAATTACCGAAAACACGTTTCCATGCTCTGGAATTTATATTTTTTAATTCAAATCAACAGGACCAGTCTTTAGGTTCATTTTCCTTTTGCTGCTTTCGCAGATTTTTTCTATAATTTCCTTTTCATCAAAAAGCACCCATTCGAGGTGTGAAAAAGCATACACGCAATTATGACGAAAAACAAATATTATATTACACCTGCCCCAATTACATTTGAGCAGATCGAAAACATGCTTTCTTCTGATAGCCAGCTTGTTTTGTCTGGAGAATCTATTGGAAGAATTGAAAAATGCCGAAAATACCTCGATCATAAAATAGAATCGCAAATAGAACCGATTTATGGCATTACAACTGGTTTTGGTTCGCTTTGTAACCGCAGTATTTCAAAAGAAGACCTTTCGCAATTGCAAGTAAATCTGGTGATTTCTCATGCATGTGGTATGGGTGATTTAGTTGACAATGAATTAGTTAAGATTATGCTCGTGCTGAAAGCCTATGGTTTGTCATTGGGGAATTCAGGTGTACAGACCGAAACAGTTCAACGTTTGCTCGATCTTTACAACAACAATATTTTCCCCGAGGTTCGGCAACTCGGTTCGCTTGGTGCTTCTGGCGACCTTGCGCCTCTGGCCCATCTGGTTTTGCCTCTTTTAGGAAAAGGGAAGGTTCATTTTGAGGAAAAGTTGCAGCCTGCAAAAAGTGTAATGGCAAAACTTGGTTTTATGCCGATCTGCCTTAAATCGAAAGAAGGTCTGGCTTTGCTTAACGGTACACAATTTATGAGTGCGCATGGGGTTCAAGTGCTGATAAAAGCATTCAAACTTCTCAGGCTTGCCGATATTACTGGTGCAATTTCACTTGAGGCATATAATGGCAGGTTGGATCCTTTCCATAGTTTGATACATCAAATCAGGCCTCATCCCGGTCAGATAGAAACTGCGCAAAATATCCGATCAATACTCAGAGGGAGTAAGCTGATAGATAAGCCGGGGAAAGCCGTTCAGGATCCATATTCGTTCAGGTGTATCCCGCAAGTACATGGAGCTGTGAAGGATACGGTAAAATATGTGGCAGAAGTAATATTGTGCGAAATCAATTCTGTTACTGATAACCCTACTATTTTTCCTGACGACGACCTGGTTTTATCTGGCGGAAATTTCCATGGCGAACCGCTGGCTTTTGTTCTCGACTATATTTCGATTGCACTTGCCGAACTTGGAAATATTGCTGAAAGGAGGCTATATAGGCTAATTGCCGGACAGCGTGGATTACCAGAGTTTTTGGTGGCCCATCCCGGATTAAATTCAGGGTTTATGATTCCCCAATATGCTGCCGCATCGGTAGTAAGTCAGAACAAGCAACTTTGTACGCCTTCGTCAGTTGACAGTATAACGTCGTCTAACGAACAGGAAGACCATGTTAGCATGGGCGCAAATGCTGCAACCAAAGCACTAAGGGTTGTAAAAAATGTCGAGAATATTCTGGCTATTGAACTTATGGCAGGGTGTCAGGCATTGGAATTCAGGGGTGTTGCCAACACTTCGCCTTTTCTGCAATCAATAATCAAGGATTATAGGCAAACAGTTCCGTATGTTGAAGATGATGTGTTGATGTACGAATTAATTGATAAATCGCTACAGTTCATTCATGAAAACAATTTTCTTTTGCCAGAATAAGTGAATTGAATCGTTTATAAAAAAAATCCAATGGGAAATAAATGCTTGCAATAGATATTTTCAGTAGGTTTGCCTTGTTTTAATTTGACAATTCGATAATGTGGTAATTCGATAATGTGGGAATTTGGGTGTGTTGGAACTCTTTAAACCTTGAAAGCGAAACATTTGAATAAATGAACGATAGAATATTAGAATGATGGAACACACAGCATTGAACCTCGAACGCAAAGCATTGAACCATTTAGAACCTTTTGAACCCCTTTTAAACCCTTTAATAAAAAACACAATGACGTTAATCATTTCAGGCCAAGGCCTTACCATCGAAAATGTAGTTAATGTGGCGCGAAACCACCAGAAAGTTGAACTTCATCCTGATGCTTTAAACAGGATAATTGTTTGCCGTGCCATGCTCGAACGCAAGATTGATGCCCACGAAATCATGTATGGTGTCAATACTGGCATTGGCGAGTTTTCGGAAGTTGTGCTAAACGATGATCAAGTCAAGGATTTTCAGAAATACCTTATATATAACCATGCAGCCGGAATTGGAGATCCAATGCCCGAAGAATATGTGCGTGGTGCCATGCTTGGCCGAATTAACGTACATTCCCATGGCAATTCGGGTTGTCGGCCGGAAATAACACAAACCCTGGTTGAGATGCTGAACCGTGGTGTTACTCCATTTGTTTGCCAAAAAGGTTCCGTTGGTGCTTGTGGCGACCTTGCGCCCATGTCGCAAATTGCTTTGCTTTTGATGGGCGAAGGAAAAGCGTATTATAAAGGTGAGCTACTCGATGGAAAAGTAGCTATGGATGCAGCCGGAATCCCCATTCCTGGGCTAATGGCCCGCGATGGCTTGGCAACCATCAATGGCTCAAATGTGCTTACTGCCATGAGTGCCATCTTTCTGGTTGATGCCAATAACTTCTTGAAACAGGCTGAAATTGCAGCAGCCATGTCGCTCGAAGCGCTTAAGGCAAATATGAAACCCTATGAATCTAAAATACATGAAGTCAGGGGTTTTGCTGGTGCTGTGCGCAGTGCTGAAGCAATCAGGAAAATGGTTTCGGGCGGCGACCTCTCCGAAGGACGTGTAAAATGCAAAGTTCAGGATGCGTACAGTATGCGTTCTACACCACAAGTAGTTGGTGCAGCTCACGATGCATTAAAATATGCCCGTTCACAGGTCGAAATCGAACTGAATGGCGTTGGCGACAACCCTATTTTCTTCCCCGAAGAAGACACCCAACTGTCCGGTGCAAATTTTCAAGGTTCACCGGTTTCGGTTCCTATGGATATGGCTGGTATGGTGATAACCATGGTTTGTGTAATGAGCGAACGTCGGATGAACCGATTGAACAATCCTGCCTTAAGCGTTGGCCTGCCAGCTTTTCTAACCAAAGGAGCCGGAATGTTTTCGGGACTGATGTTAAGCCAATATACTGCTGATATGCAGATTGTTGAGCAACGTATTTTGTCGGCTCCGGCTTGCATACAATCTATTCCTGCTGCTGCAGATCAGGAAGATTTTGTAAGTATGGGAATGAATACGGCAATCAAAAACTTCCAGATAATGGATAATGCTTACGGGATATTGGGGATAGAGCTGATGGCTGCTGCACAAGCACTTGATTTCCGGGAATATGCTTTTGGTGCAGGCGTTACAAAAGCCAAGGAGGTGATCCGTCGTCATGTCGATTTTCTGGAAATCGACCGTCCGCTTTACAACGACCATAACGCCATGAAGGCATTGGTGAAATCCTGCGAAATATTAGTAGAAGTTGAAAAGGTAACAGGACTTTTAGGATAGTTTCTTGGAGTTTCACTTTTAAGGAATACTCAGTCTGGGTATCAATCTATGTCTGCCAACAAAACCTAACCCCCAAAACCTAACCCAAATATTATGGACGAAAACTCTCAACCCACACAAAACGAAGCATCGCCAAACCTTGTCTTGCTTAAAGTCCTATGCGTTTTTACTTTTGTCGGCAGTGGGTTGGGCTTTATTTCTTACGGGATAATCGGACTTGTCCACGATTTTTTTTCAAAGAACCTATCACTTATCCCAGATGAGCAAAACCGCGAACTGATTGAAATAATGCTTTCGGGAGGCCGGATGTTCTTTTTTTTGAATGCTGTGCTCTATGGGGTTTCATTTACAGGTTCAATCTTTCTGTGGCGGATGAAAAAAATCGGGTTTCACTTTTATACAGCTTCGCAACTTCTGCTGTTGATATTGCCATTGCTTTACATTAAAGGCTTTCCCATGCCTGGAACAAGTATTTTTCTGGCCATACTTTTTATCTGGGGATACGGTGGATTCCTTAAATTTATGAAATAAGCCTTTTGCTTCGTGTTTATCAGAAAAGCCCCATTCTTAACAACGCATTCAATAAAAGCCCTATGAAGACAGAAATTTTATTAGCCACATTTTTTATCCTATTTCTTGCTGGATACTCTTTTTCGCAGTCAAATAATAAACCTGCCTACATCATTAAGCAGTCGGATACTTTATTTGGCATTGGCAAAATGAGCAAAAATCAGAAATACATCACGTTTAAAAGGAGCGATGCTACCAAGTTTAGGGAAATTTTGCCCAAGGATATTGATGCTTTCAGGATTATTGGTGGCCGGTATTTTATTTCGCATCAGGTGGTTGAATACAACAATAAGCTCAATTGGTACTTTCTGGAATTGCTGGTAGATGGTGAAATTGATTTATACGCGATCTCAAAATCAGTCAGGTTTTTTATCAAAAAAAATGATGGGAAACTAATCGAACTGAAGGACAATGTCGAAAACATTACCAATATTGGCGGATCAAAATACATGAAAAAGGATAACAGATACCTGGGTGTAATGAAGTTATATATGGAAGATGCTCCTACTCTTTTTCCGGAAATAGATAATATGGATAGGCTTGAACAGCGCAAACTGGTAAAGCTTTCGGTAGATTACCATAACACTGTTTGCACCGACCACGAATGTATCAATTATACAAAGGATATCCCAAAGGTTACTTATAAACTCGAAATCCTTTCGGGCGTAAATCATCATAATAGCACTTATACTCCACAATTCGGGCTGTTGGCTTATGTTTGGAGTCCGTTGCATAACGAACGCTTGTATTTAAAAACAGGGTTAATCTATTCAGCCAGGCCTTATGGGAGAAGGGATATTAACAATCTGGAAGAAATAAACTATAATATCAAAATCCCTTTCAGTTTCGAGTATGTTTTTGGCAATAAAGCATTTAAGCCAACTCTTGCTATTGGGTTTCCCACAGGCATTTATCCAACTGTTTCGGTTCAGGGAGGGTTTATTGTTACTCTTGACCAAAGGTTCGAGTTGAGTTTAAGCACTTCGGTAGATGGCATTTTAAGCCAGATGGCTGGCATGCAACAGGAACTATATAACAATGATTTTGGGCAATCGATTAATTTTGGGCTTATTTATGATTTTAAATAGCCGAAAATCCTGCAAAACAAAAATAAAAAACAGAATTTGTTTTCGGTATTAAGAAATTATTACTTTTACTGCCTGATAGGGATTGCGGCCTAAAAATAGGATAATTGATATGCAAAATACTTTAAATGAGATTTTTATGTCAATATCACCGTTGCAACCCATTTTGTTTTCAACAATTAAACCTAAAGGATGTGGAAAATAAATGATATTATTATCACTTTATTTGCAAAAAGCCATATTTTTGGATTAAATTTGAAGATTAAATCAGACTTAAAACAAACATCCAATCAACATAGAACATAACAAAAGAAAAACAGCCTATGAAGAAAAAAATATTGCCAATCCGTAATCAATTAATCACTTAACAAATCAAACACTAAACCAATTAAACACTAACTAACCAAATCAATCAACCTATGAGAAAACTAAGTTTTTTGCTGGTAATGCTGCTGCTAACAGCCGCACAAGTACTGGCACAACGAACCATCACAGGTAAAGTTACCAGCGCCGACGACGGGGGAGGGATTCCCGGTGTTACAGTTCTTGTTAAAGGAACAAGCAATGGCGTTCTATCTGACCTTGACGGAAAGTACAGTATCAGCGTTCCTAAAGATGCAACTGCATTGCAGTTCTCCTTTATTGGAATGACAACACAGGAAGTCGCACTCACCGCTTCGAACATGGTGGATGTGGTAATGCAAAGCGCAGCAACCAATATCGAAGGTGTTGTTGTAACCGCACTCGGTATCACGCGTGAGAAAAAATCCTTGGGTTATGCTACCCAGGAAGTGAAAGGCGATGCTGTTAACACTGTTAAGAGCACCAACTTTATGAACAACCTTTCGGGTAAACTCACCGGTGTTCAGATTAAAAAGAACAACAACATGGGTGGATCAACCAATGTTATTGTTCGTGGTAGCAAATCACTTACCGGTAACAACCAGGTACTGTATGTTGTTGATGGTGTTCCTATCAATAACAGTATCGGTTCCTATTCAAACCAGGCAACTGCTGGTGTTGGTTACGACTACGGTAATGCAGCCAGCGATATCAACCCAGAGGACATTGAATCTGTCAATGTGTTGAAAGGTTCGGCCGCAACAGCTCTTTACGGTTCGCGTGCAGCCGCTGGAGTTGTGATGATCACAACCAAAAAAGGCAAAATGGGAAAAGCCGGCGAAAAAAGTGCCATTGGTGTTTCCCTCAATTCCAACTTCATGATCAGTTCTATTGATAAATCAACTTTCCCAACATTTCAGGATCAGTATGGTGCTGGTTATGGTCAATTTTACGGACCTGATGGAAATGCATGGTTTGATCAAAGAACTGTTACGGGCGGTCTTACCGGATCGGATACAGATCCTTTGGTTGATTGGGTTCCTACAACTGAAGATGCATCTTATGGTGCTAAATTCGACGGACACCCTGTTTGGGGATGGTATTCAGTTGACCCTGAATCACCTTGGTACAAACAATCGAAACCTTGGGTAAATGCAGCAAACGGGCCTATCACTTTCTTCGAAAAACCGGTTACTTATGCTAATACCGTTGCCATCGACAAATCATCGGAGTTTGGTACCGTCAGGTTGGCTTATACCAATTATAATACCACCGGTTTGATGCCAAACAGTAAGTTGGCCAAGAACAACGTATTGTTGAACGGAAGCTGGAATGTCACGGATAAACTTTCCATAGCTGCTTCTGTGGATTACATACAGCAAAAAGCTACCGGACGTAACTCGACCGGATACAACGATAATATTTTATCCAATATGCGTCAATGGGCAGAGACCAACCTCGATTATGCTGACCAAAAGACCGCTTTCGACGTTACAGGCCGTAATTTAACATGGAATTACAATGCCGCTTTAAACTATCCTATCTATACCGACAACCCATACTTCCAAAGGTATAAGAACTACCAGAATGATACCCGTACCCGTACCATTGGTTATGCTTCCGCTAACTATAAAGTTACCGACTGGTTAGAAGCTTACGCTCGTTTTTCGGGTGATTCATATTCTGAATTCCAGGAAGAAAGAAGGGCTGTTGGTAGTGTTGCTACAACCTTTGGTGTTAGCCGTACAAGCCAGAAATCAGGTTATATGCGCAGGGACAATACTTTCAGCGAATATAACGGAGACTTCATGTTGCTCTTCAAGAAAAAAATCAGCGAATCGTTTAACGTGAACGGAATTTTAGGTCTCAACGAAATGAGGAGAACTACTTCCTTATTTTCAAACTCCACCAACGGAGGTTTGAGTGTTCCTGATATTTATTCGATACAAAACAGCATAAGCACTCCTCCGTTCCCTATCGAGTCGATAGCTAAATTAGGTACCCGCAGCCAATACGGAAGTTTATCTCTCGGATATAAGGACTTTTTGTTCTTAGATGGAACACTGAGACGCGACTATAATTCATCATTACCTGACGGAAACAACAAATACTTATATCCGTCAGTAACTGCTGCATTTATTTTCTCCAAACTTTACAGTCCTGAGTGGTTGTCGTTTGGTAAATTCCGCCTGAACTATGCTGGGGTTGGTGCTGGAACCGGGTATGATAATCTTATCGATACCTACGTTGTAAACTCACCTTTTAATGGTGCCAACAATGCATTGCCGGCTACCAAAAAGAATCCTGATCTTTTACCGGAAAATACAACTAGCTGGGAAACAGGATTGGAAATGAATTTTTTCGACAGCCGCCTAGGTTTCGACCTGGCTTTGTACAAATCAAATTCGTTAAATCAGATTATGGCAGTTCCTGTCAGCCAGACTTCAGGTTATTCGAATCGTTTTGTTAACGCTGGCAAAATTGAAAACAAAGGTATTGAAATCGCTTTAACCGGCACTCCTGTAAAATCAGGTGATTTAAGGTGGGATATCATGGTTAACTGGTCAAAAAACCAAAACATGGTAGTTGAACTATACACGGATCCTCTGTCAGGAAATAAAATCACCAACCTCGTGTTGGGTAGTTTCCAGGGCGGTGTAACCTTAAACGCTACCGAAGGACAACCTTATGGAGTTATTCAGGGTAAAGATTATACCTACGATGCCAATGGCAACAAAATCATCAGTGCTGCCACCGGACTCCCTGTAAAATCTACAACCTCTACACAGCATATCGGAAATGTTACTCCTGATTATTTAGCTGGTATCAACAACTCGTTCACCTACAAAAATCTATCCTTAAGCTTCCTTATTGATATGCAAAAAGGTGGCGATATTTTCTCACTCGATATGTATTACGGTATGTCGAGCGGTTTGTATCCAGAAACAGCCGGAAACAACGACCTTGGCAACCCTGTAAGGGATCCTATTGTTGGCGATCCAGGTGCCTATGGAGCAGCAAGCGGTGGATATATTATCGAAGGTGTTAATGTGGCCGGCGGTGTAAGTACACCTAACCTCACTCGTGTTGACGCTACAACTTCCGATGGATGGGGATATGCTGTTGAACCACAGAAAGCTTTCGTTTACGATGCAAGCTATGTGAAACTGAGAGAAGTTGTATTATCATACAACCTTCCATCAGAATTGCTGAAGAAAACCTTTTTGAAAGGAGTTACTTTAAGTGCCGTTGGTTCAAACCTCTGGATTATGAGCAAGAATTTACCTTATGCCGATCCTGAATCAGGCTTGGCTGCAGGAAACCTGCAAGGTTATACAATTGGTTCGTTGCCAACTACACGTGACTTTAGTTTCAATTTAAAACTTAACTTTTAATTAAAAAACTATGAAAAAACTATTGATAATACTATCGGTCTTCATGGTGTTTTCTGCGTGCAGCAAACTGGAAGATTTGAATAAAAACACGAAGGATTTCACTGCAGTATCCAGTGAATCCCTTTACAACGGTGCTACCAGGGCCTTGGTTAACCAGTTACACACCTGTAACGTTAATAATAACAACACCCTTCTTTTTGTGCAACATTGGGCAGAAACCACCTATCCTGACGAAAGCCGTTATGATATGGTAACCCGTCCGATTCCTGCTAACCACATGAACGCTTTATACAGGCCTGCCCTGATGAACTACAACGAAGCTTCAAAAATATTGAAAGCTACTACACCAGTCGCTTTAGGTATCTCGGAAGCCGTGTATAAAAACCGCCTGGCTGTTATCGAAATTATGAGCGTTTTGGCTTGGAGCAACATAGTGGAAACATTTGGCGATATGCCTTACTCTGCAGCTCTCGACTATACAAATCCTTCCCCTGCTTATGATGATGGTATGACCATTTACAAAGACCTGATTGCACGTTTGGATGCAGCTTTGGCAACCATGACACCTACCGCAGCAGGAATGCCTTCGGGGTACGACAATATCTTTTTGGGAACAATACCTGGAACAGCAAAATGGATGCACTTTGCAAATACCTTAAAACTCCGTATGGGTTTGATACTTGCTGATGTTGATGCAGGTTATGCAAAAACTGTTGTTGAATCAGCAGCTCCCAATGTATTTATTACTGGAGAAAAAGCCGCCCTTACTTATCTTACCGCTTCACCAAACCAGAACCCACTTTACACTGAGTTAGTGGTTAGCGGTCGTTCCGACTTTGTTGTTACCAGTGTTTTGATTGATGCCATGCAGCCAACAACTCCTGCCAGCTCCATATTAAATGTAACCGTAACCGACCCAAGGTTGGCCTTATATGCTACAACAACAGGAGATCCTGCAGTATTCAAAGGTGGCGCACAAGGAAGCCCTAATGGATACAACTCTTTCTCGCATGTAAATGTTCCATTGCTTGTTAAATCAACTACCGAAGTTGTGTTGATGGATTATGCAGAAGCTGAATTTTTATTGGCCGAAGCTGTTGAAAGAGGATTTGCTGTTGGCGGAACTGCTGAAAGCCATTATAACAATGCTATTACAGCTTCTATAGTGTATTGGGGTGGAACTGTTGCTAAGGCAACTGAATATTTGGCTCAACCATCAGTGGCTTATTCGTCTGCTGTTGGTACCTGGAAACAAAAAATAGGCACACAAGCCTGGATTGCTTATTGGTTTCGTGGCATGACCGCTTGGACATCCTTCCGCAGGCTTGATTTCCCTAAACTCTCAGCACCAGCCGGTCACGTTGAAGGTATCGATCAAGTACCTGTACGTTATACTTACGCTGTATCAGAACAAACCTTAAATGGAACCAACTATACCGCTGCTGCTGCTAAAATTGGTGGCGATACGCCGTTGACCAAACTTTTCTGGGATAAAAACTAATTTCAGATAATGCTACCAATCGAAGGATTGGAATTTAAAAAGGCTGTCCGTAAGGGCAGCCTTTTTTAGTTTGTAGTGCAAATTACCTTTCATAATTGTCAGAAGCCATTCCTTTATCGCCAGAAGCCATTCCTTTACCGCCAGCTGCCATTTCTTTACCGCCAGCTGCCATTTCTTTACTGACAGAAGCCATTCCTTCGCTGATAGCTGCCATTCCTTTACTGACAGAAGCCATTCCTTTACAGCCAGCTGCCATTTCTACACCGCCAGCTGCCATTTCTTTACTGACAGATGACATTCCTTTACCGCCAGAAGCAATTGCTTTACTGATAGATGCCATTTCAGCTCCGCTACCAGCCATTGCTGCATCATCAGAAGCCATTGCAGCACCTCAACCTGCTATTACAGCGTTGCCAGAAGCTATTTCATAAATGTCGAAGGTTTTTTGATAAATGTCGAAGTTCATTTATCAAATGGCAGAGTATGGAGACAACTTATAACTTATAGTTCATTGCTTATCACCGCATCCCCCAATTATCACATTAACCCATTACCACATTATTGCATTATCACATTACCCTATTACCACGATTTATTTGATAAGCTTCAAATTCTTCTCATACAAAACCCTCACTGAATCAAAACTTGCCTTGTATCGTATAGCAACTGGCAAGGCTGGAGGCGATTCAATTTTGAGCGGATCAATGGCAACATTGTTTTTATAAACCCTGAAATCGAGGTGAGCACCGGTTGACAAGCCCGAACTGCCCACATATCCAATAATTTGACCTTGGCTTACACTTGTGCCAGGGTGGATACCGGGGCCAAAACCGGCAAGGTGCATATATGATGTCGAATAGCCGTTACTATGCCTGATGCTTACCAACCGTCCGGCACCACCAGAATAAGATGCCTTTACGATGGTGCCATTTCCGATGGTATGCACCGGGGTGCCTTTCGGA
>CAIRHD010000380.1 GCA_903878265.1 uncultured Bacteroidales bacterium
AGGCGTTTATGTGCTGGTTCCCCGCGACATGACCCGTGCAGCAGGTTTTTATAATACCATGCTGAAATCCGATGAGCCAGCATTGATTATTGAACCCCTAAATGGATATCGTTTGCGTGAAAAGAAACCTTTGAACATAGGCGAATTCTGCATTCCTGTCGGCATACCCGAAATAATCGAACAGGGAAACGATATTACGCTTGTAACGTATGGTTCGTGTGTACGTGTTGCTCAGGATGCGGTTGCCCAGCTAAGGGATTTTAAAATTTCGGTAGAACTTATTGATGTTCAGTCGTTGGAGCCATTCGATATTAACCATTCTATTTCCGAATCGCTTAAAAAGACCAATAAAATTGTGTTTTTCGATGAGGATGTGCCAGGAGGCGCAACTGCATACATGATGCAAAAAGTGCTTGAAGAGCAAAAAGGCTTTAATTACCTCGATGCCGAACCCCGAACGGTTACCGCACAGGCTCATAGAGCAGCTTATGGCACTGATGGTGATTATTTTAGCAACCCAAATGCAGAGGATGTTTTTGATTGCATTTATAATATGATGCACGATTATAATCCGCAGAAGTATCCGAAAATATTTTAGCCCAAGTAATTCTGTATTTTTTGTATTTTTACAACCATGAAAAAAGCGACATCTCATATTTCGGAACTGATTAAGAAGAATATTTTTGAGATAGATCCATTGGCTCAAATAATACTCTTTGGGTCCCGAGCCAGAGGCGATGAACGAATAGATTCTGATTGGGATTTGCTTATACTTACCGATTATCCCGTTTCATTGAACAAAGAACGTGAGTTCCGTAATCATTTGTACGATTTAGAACTTGAAACCGGAGAACCGTTTTCACTATTCGCCTACTCAAAAGTTGATTGGGAAACCAAACAAAATGTAACACCCTTTTATGTAAGTGTCAGCAAAGAAGGAATACGCTTATGAACAAGGATAATCGGTTTGAATATGTAAAAAATACAAGATGCACCGATTCACCTGTTTATATGGCGTTTGTATTTTCTTCCAAACGATACTTTCAATTGCGAAAATAATAAGATGAAGAATTGTCAATAGAACAAAAATTCGTAAAACAAAACGAAAAGAGCCGCTTCCCTTGCAACTGGAAACGGCTCTTTGTTGTAAAAGAAATATTGATTTTATAGACTCATCCTGAGTAAGTTAAGAGCACCGCCAGTTTTAAACCATTCAATTTGCATTTGGTTGTAGGAATGGTTTACAGGGAAACTTTCCGTGGTACCGTCAGCATGGGTAAGAGTAATAGTTAACGGCTTTCCGGGTGTAAAAGTAGTAAGCCCAACAATATCAATCCTGTCATCTTCTTGAATCAGTTCATAATCAGACTTATTGGCAAATGTAAGTGCCAACATACCTTGTTTTTTGAGGTTGGTTTCGTGTATGCGGGCAAACGATTTTACCAAGATGGCTTTAACGCCCAAATGGCGTGGCTCCATTGCTGCATGTTCGCGCGATGAACCTTCTCCATAGTTTTCGTCACCAACAACGATGGATCCCAAACCTGCTGCTTTATAAGCCCTTGCAACCGATGGAACCGCATCAAACTCGTTGTTCAATTGGTTTTTTATGAGATTTGTTTTCTCATTATAGAAATTTAAAGCACCAATCAACATATTATTTGAGATGTTGTCGAGATGGCCACGGTAACGCAACCACGGTCCGGCCATCGAAATATGGTCGGTGGTACATTTGCCTTTGGCTTTAATCAGCAAGGGAAGTCCAAGTAAATCAGCTCCTTTCCAAGCTTCGAATGGTTCAAGCAATTGCAGCCTTTCGGAATCGGGTTTTACGACAATACTAATATTCGAACCATCGGCAGGAGGAGCAAGGAAACCAGCATCTTTAACATCGAACCCTGCCTTTGGAAGTTCAATTCCTTGCGGTTCATCCAGTTTCACTTTTTCACCAGCATTATTTGTAAGGTAATCGGTTAAAGGGTTAAAGCATAAATCACCTGATATGGCGAAAGCGGTAACAATTTCGGGCGAAGCGACAAAACTATGGGTGTTTGGGTTTCCATCGTTGCGTTTG
>CAIRHD010000381.1 GCA_903878265.1 uncultured Bacteroidales bacterium
AAGTAAAACCGTTTCTGTAAACTACACGAATGCTGGCAGTTGTACAGGACTATCTGCGGCTTCGTCAAATACTAATGTGGTAGCACGGCCCACTGTAACATTTACAGTTTCACCAGCCGCGACAACCATTAGCAGTACTGATGTGACCTACACTACCCAGGCGAGCATGACAAATTATGGTTGGACTGTCACCGGAGTACTTGGCACAGATTACACCATTACCTCTGGAGGAATTGGTACGTCAAACAATACGGTAACTTTGAAATGGTTGACTACGGGTAGCAAAACTGTTACTGTTAATTACGATAACGCTGATGGTTGCAACGGTTTATCCCCTGCTTCGTCAGTTACAAATGTAGTGCTACCGACACTCGCAGTTACACCAGCAAACTGGGATGTATTGGCTGCGGCTGGATCGAAAAATTTTGATGTTACTTCCAATACAAATTGGACTGCAACAAGTAACCAAACATGGTGTACCATAACACCTTCAGGCAGCGGTAATGGTACTTTATCTGCCAGCTATACACAAAACACAACTGCTTTGCAAAGGATTGCTACCATAACCGTAACGGTTTCGGGATTAACCGCAGTAGCTGTTACTGTAACCCAGGCAGGTGGAATCTGCACCCCTCCATGGACCCCAGTCCAGAATCAGCAATATACCATGAATGTTATTGCAAAATTGTGGATTTCAAATGTGCTTTCAACCAATCCTAACGATGCTATTGGAGCCTTTGTTGGCCAGGAATGTCGTGGGATTGCATATCCGCAACCTTCACTTAATGGTGTATTTTTCCTAAACATATCGTCAAACGTACAATCTGGGGAAACAGTTACTTTCAAATCATGGAAATCAGCAAGTTGTGAAGAATGTATAGTAACCGAAACTATGCCATTTGTTCATCAAACAGAAGTGGGAACCATGGGTGCTCCTTTTGAGTTCCACTGCGGCACTGTTGAATTGTGCGTCAATTTTGGAGCAGGTTATACATGGTATTCTGTGAATGTGAACCCGGGTTCCATGTCGCTAAATTCATTGTTTGGCAACCTTACGCCTTGCGAAAACGATAGGATCATTGGCCAAACAAGTTTTGCAACGTATTATGGCACTCAATGGGTAGGAAGCCTTTCCACCATTAACCCAGCAGCCATGTACAAGATGAAACTTTGCTCGCAGCAAACCTGGTGCAAACAAGGAATACCAGTAACCAATTCACCGATTACAGTTCCTAGCGGCTATCCATGGATTGGTTATTTGCCACAAAGCGACCTGCCTATCAATACAGCAATTGCCAATATTTCGCCGGCACCAACTGTCAACGACAGGTTTAACGGGCAATCATCCTTTGCGACCTATTCGGGTACTACATGGGTTGGACCACTTGCAACCCTGCAAAGAGGGAAAGGATATATAGTTCACTTGGCAAACGCTTCGGTGTTGACTTATCCTGCTGCCGTAAGCAAATCGGCTTCGACCATTGTTGAGACCGAACCTGTAAACATTTCACCAACTGGCGATAATGCATCACCTACCTTACGTTACACCATGCAGATGATTGCAAAAGTGATATTGCCTGATGGCAGCATTTCGACAAACGAAGGCGATGCTGTATATGCTTATGTGGGCAACGAGTGCAGGGGAATGGCTATCCCGGTTCCAGATTTGGATGGCAAACTCTTCCTGTCGGTTGGTTCCGACATGGAAACAGGTGAAGAAGTTTCCTTCAAGGTTTACCTCTCCGACGATAACCGGTTGTATGATGTGAAAAACAGCATTGTTTTCTCGTCCGAAATGGAAACCGGAACCATGACAGAACCTTACGAGTTCAACCTAATGGGATTCACCGGGACTACTTTAGAAACAAAAGCTTTAGGCATTAAAGTTGGCGATATTTATCCAAACCCATTCGACGAAACGGCTTCCTTAGAGTTGATAATAGATAAACCGGGCAGGCTCGAAGGCAAGATAATCAACAGATTAGGCCAGGTAATGCAGCTTGTAATAGACCAAGATCTGATAATAGGAACCCACATCATAAAACTAAATGCGACGATTTTGCCCCCAGGCCTGTATAGTTTGATGATGAACTACACAAGCAATCAAGGCAAACTAGTGATTACAAGAAAGATGATTGTTAAATAATTGGTTTTCAGGATAGGGGAGAAAATGCTTTTCCTATCCTGAAATTTATAAACAAAAAGGGAAATGTTGATAAAAAGTAAAACTATGAGAATTCTTTTGTTTCTAATCGTATTAATTCAGGCATTCCCGCTTCAAGCAATGAATCCTGATTTAATAAAAAGCTGTGGATTGGTTTCAGGAAATGGAACAAAAACTGCAAGTATTAACAGTAACTTGTGCATTGCCCCACAACTGGGGCAATTGGATGAGTATAAATTAGCCATACAATCAGATGCTTGGCTTTTGAGTCCAGTAATGGCTCCACCACCACCAAACTGGGTTCCTGTTTCAAACCTTCAGTTCAACATGAATGTGATTGGAAAAATCCAAATTTCACCAGGTGTTTATTCTGTAAATGAGAATGATATAATTGGTGCATTTGTAGGTTCCGAGTGTCGTGGGGTAGCGAGTCCTTATGCTTCATTAGGCGGAATTCTGTTCCTGACAATTGGTTCAAACATTCAATCGGGTGAAACGGTAACTTTCAAAATTTACTTTGCATCAACAAATGAAATTATTAATGCTAATGAAACAATCCCATTTCAAAATGCTGGAGACATTGGAACCATGGCATCCCCTTTCATTTTCACGTTTACTGCTCCTTCCTGTGGGTTGGCCGTAACCCCATCAAACCAAAATGTGGCCTATACACCTGCTGGTTCAACATCATTTTCGGTAACATCAAATTGCAACTGGACCGCTTTAAGCAATCAAACCTGGTGTACAGTAACGCCATCGGGCAGTGGTAACGGCACAATAACTGCAAATTATGCAATAAACACTACAACAAGTACACGCATAGCAAACATCACGGTTACTGTTTCGGGTGTTATCCCAATAGTTGTAACCGTCACTCAGGAACCAACACCCTGTACGTTGTCCGTAACCCCATCTAATCAAAATGTAGTATATACACCTGCAGGGGCCACTTCGTTTTCGGTAACATCAAATTGCAACTGGACGGCTTTAAGCAATCAAACCTGGTGCACAGTAACCCCATCGGGAAGTGGTAATGGCACGCTAACTGCAAATTATGCAATAAACACTACAACAAGTACACGCACAGCAAACATCACGGTTACTGTTTCGGGTGTTATCCCAATAGTTGTAACCGTCACTCAGGATCCAACACCCT
>CAIRHD010000382.1 GCA_903878265.1 uncultured Bacteroidales bacterium
CGCTGCAAAAAAGACGAATCGGCAACTGCCCACACCATTTTTCATCATTGCCGCATAGAACTGCGGCTTGCATTTGAAATTGCGTATTTGGTTTGCGGGAAACCAGGAATTGCAGCATCCGAGATTTCGCACCTACTTGAAACCAGGCACATGACATGCTTGAATTTTAAAAAACGAATCCTCAATTGTCTGCAATCGGATGGGAAAATAGTAAGTGAATTGCGATAAAATTGGCGGTTTTGCTAATAGTTTATTCAGATGAAGGAAGTTGCTATAAATTATGTGGTTAGCACTGAATTTCCTTTTGCTGAATTCCTCAAACTTTGCAATCTCTATAGAAATAAGCATGCATTATTGTCATTACGACAACAAAAAAAGAGGTTAACCAACAGGCTAACCTCTTTTTTTTGATTTTAGGATAAGATTGTTACTTGATAGTCTTGATTTCAACCCTACGGTTTTGGTCGCGTCCGGCAGGGGTAGTATTGTCGCCAACTGGATTAGCTTCGCCGAATGATTTCTTAACTAAACGTTCTTTTGCAACACCTTTCTTAACCAAGTAGTTGAAAACATAATCGGCACGTTTTTCCGAAAGTTTCATGTTGTATGCATCGTTTCCTTGCGAATCGGCATATCCTTCAACATTAACGCTTACATCGGAATGTTCGTTCATGATCGTAACAACTTCATCTAAATCTTTGGTGTATTTTGTTAAAGGAACTGATTTGTTTGTCCCAAAATAAACCACTTTGTAGTATTCAAATTTCTTAACTTCTGGGCAACCAAAGTTTGCAGCAATACCAGCAACATCTGGGCATTTGTCTTCTTTATCAGCAATGCCGTCACCATCTGTGTCAGGGCATCCTTTGAATTTGGCAAGGCCTTTTACATCTGGACAAGCATCATCTTTATCGGCAATACCGTCGTTGTCTTTATCAGGACAGCCGCCAAGTTCCTTTTTACCAGCAACATCTGGGCACTTATCATCTTTATCGGCAATACCGTCACCATCTTTATCTGGGCAGCCTTTGAGTTCTTTTGGGCCAGCAACAGTTGGGCAAGCATCCTCGCTGTCGATAATTCCATCGCCATCAGTGTCGGGGCAACCTTTAAACTCTGGTTTTCCGGCTACATCTGGGCAAGCATCGTCTTTGTCAGCTATACCGTCATTGTCTTTATCTGGGCAACCAGCAAGTTCAAGTTTCCCTGGGATTTCTGGACACAGATCAACTTTGTCTTTTACACCATCTTTATCGGTATCTTTTCCACCAAAGCGGAATTTAAGACCCATTGTGTAGTGCATATAATCATTGCGTTTTTCGTCGGTGGTCGATAATTTTGGGGCTATCATATAATCATAAGCTCCTTGAAAATTTAGGCCAACTTTTTCGGTGATCCAAAGATTGAAACCAATCCCTGTAACCTGTTTTAGATAGGTTGTACCATTTGTTACAACATCGTCCTTAATGCTCGAAGCACCTATCCCTAAATAAATGTACGGGTCGAACCAGCATTTTTCCTTTAGGATGTAACCATTGGCAAATTTATAGGCCAAATCTAAATCGCCCGTCCAAAAATTTTCGGAGCTTAAAGGTTGACCATAAAAGGCCATCTTATCTTTTTCAAGTTGGCTTATTCCGAACTGCCCCATTAAGTTAAAGGATGGATTAAGCGACCTGCCTACAGAAAAGGCTGATGGGAATTTGTAGCCCTGCCATTCGGTTTTTTGAAACTGTTTGGCTACGCTAAGGTGAACAGCGTTGAAATCTTCAAACTGCCAATTTATTCCAACCGCCCATTTATTGTCGGTGTTTTGGGCACGAAGGTTAATAGATACAGCAATAAGGGCAATAATTGCAAGAATTGTAAACTTTTTCATAAGTAGGCCTTTTAAGTTAAAAATTGTGTTGCTATTTGGTTAATTGTTATTTGATTGATTTTAAAGGATTAACAACCAGTATTAGTGATAATTGTTTAATGGTCTCATCATTTCATTAAGCAGTGCGAAATTCGTGATAAATGTACGGAAATACAAGGTTTTTTTGGTACTTTTTTTTGGAAATAAACAATATATTTTTCATGTTGCACGAAGTCAGTGTGTTGTGAATAATTATTTATAGTTTTAACACTATTTTTAGCGATTTATTTTGATTTTTCTCTTCAATGGACAAATTGTATGTTCCTGGTTCAAGCATCTCCAAATTGAGCGGGATGCGGTTTTTACCATTTATGGATTTATACTTTTTCATAAAAACAATTGAACCTTTACAATCAGCGATACGAATTGTGATTTGGGATCCTTTCAAAAAATAGCTCTCTAAAGTAATATCGCCCATCGTTGGATTTGGATATACCACTGTTTGAAACTGGCATGAATCGAATTCGCTTAAGCCTACTGCCGAAGTAAAATATTCGCCCGACCATCCTTGGGCATTCCCTTCATTATTGGTGGTAAATAAAATCAGAATTTTCCCACTTTGGGCCGTAACTGCCGGTGGTAGCTGGTTACCACTGAAAACCCCTAAAATTTCTTGCGATTGCAGGTCAATTATCTTCACCATATCACTGCTGTCGAAAGTGTTGAAAAATGTAAACTGGAATGTGAGCGGCACTCCTCCTGATGGTGTAATTTTCCAACGGCACATCGAATTGCTGTTATAGTTCTTAGTGCTGCTGCCATCCTCAATACTGCCAGATGGTGAGGTAAGAGTAGTTATGCCAGTGCAATAAACCGGGATAATGCTTTCAAAATCCAATAGCCAGCCTGTTTTTGAAATACTTGCGTTTGAATGAAACTTGATAAACACTTTATTTCCGGTTGAAATAATTGTGCCGGGGATGGAATTCCCACTATAAGCACCAATAAGTGGCGAAGTAGAATCGATTCCATCATACAAATACAGAGTATCGACTCCAGCTTCGGTATCAAAACGCAAAAAAGTGATTTTAATGCTTTTAATGGAATCATATTCGATATCCTGCGGCGATATAAGCCATGTGCAATCCGAATTGTTTTCATAACCGTACCACCCGGATCCATCTTCTATCGAACCTCGCAAACCTGTTAGAATAGTATTCCCTTGACAATAATTGGGGTAATTGTTCTGAATAGTATCAGGAAACATTGGAATTGCTTCCTGTGCGAAATTGAAGTTGCTTCCTCCAGGTGTAAGGTTGTCGGTATAAAAATATCCATCTTGCGAACCACCCCATCCCCAGTTAAAATGATAGTAATTGCCTGGCTGATAGCCATCGCAAACAAAAGCATGCCCACTGGTGGATTGTACGCCAGCCCAGCCGGCATAGTAAAGTGGCTTGCGTTGGTCGAGGTTGGTTACCAACAAACTATCCCAATCAATCGAAACGCTGTCGCGGAAAAAATAGCGCGTTTCTGGCCCATAACGAAAATACGTTTTTAACGAATACGCTGCTTTGTGGTTCCACATACCGCTTCCGTCGGGGCCATAATCCATATCTACCGAAACTCCCTGATGAAAAAGCAGTTCTCCAATTGGGTCATTCTCCTTGCTTAAAAAAGATGGCATGGCAGACCAATCGTAATCTGTAGCACCAAAATCGGCAGAAATAGTCCCATAAACAGGATGTGTATAGGTGTAATTTCCTTGACCTTGGTTTGGGAAACGGTAATAATTAAGGAGTTGGCCCATGGCTGTTGCAACACATCCCGCATAACAATGGTTGCCAGGACCGGCTGGATCCGAAGGGCACCAAGTATTATATGGGTAATCCTGGTTCCATTTTGATACTAGTAAAGGTTCAACTGTTTGTAATTGCTGTAAATTTATATCGCTTTGAAAATCAGGGTCAAGCAAGCGTTTCCATTCAGATGAAACTTCTTCTGTCGGGGCAAAGTTATGCTGGTTGGCATATTCGATTTGTTGCTGGTAATGATCCATCCAAACTTTGAATCCTTGGCGAAGTGAGGTGTCGGTTGCATAACCGCTTTCGAAAGAGTAGGCAAGAATAGGCTTAACTTTGTTTGTGGCACTCACCACCACGAAGCCTTTTGGAAGCATTTCGCAAATATAATAAGCTGGATTACTGAAACCTACAACACGGATGGTTTTTACACCAACAACGCCAAAATGAGCATTGTTCGTAAAAACGGATCGTTCGGTGTAAAAATTTATTGCTGCTTGGGTTGCTTTATCCGTTGTAATGTTCTCGGCATCAGAAACAAAAGACGAAGCTAAAATGACCAAAAAGAGTAAAACTGTCCGCATATCAGTAAAGTTTGTACAAAGATAGTGTTTGTGCTGTAAAGACAGAAAGAGTAAGAGGAAATATATTCTTTGAAAGTTGGTTTTGTCTGAAATTGATGCTGTAAAGGAGTTAGATTGAGATGCGATTTGCTGCCAACAAACATAAAATGGATAAGTGTGGGCAAAACTTTGAAATCCAGTCTTGTTTACATTTAATTAGAATTCTCAGATGGTATGTGTTTCTCGATACAATATTTTTCTACTTCTGTGTCGGTCAAGAAATAGGGATCACAGAATTCATCCAATTCCTTTTCTGTTGCCTTGATGTATTTATCACTTGCGGTCATTAGTTTTTCTGTCTGTTCAATGAATTTCTCGAACTCTTTGTTTATTTTACAAAGTTTATCTATTGTTTTGAAATCCAAGTCTTTATATTTTGGTTGATACAGAATTTTACTTTCATAAGGATTAGCTTTGAGTGCGATTATTCCAATCCCAAATGATTGGTTTAGCCTCTCCATTTCTTCAGTCAGATTGTCGCTAATCTCAAAAGCTACCAAATATCCATAATTTGCCCAACTGGAATTAGAAACAGCCTGGAAGAACGATTTTTTCAATTCATAATCAGAATTTATTTCCTTTTTAACTTCAAAGGAACTTATTTCAAAGGTGTCAACACGATTGATTGCTTTTAAAAATGTCTGGCTCACGTTTGTTTGCAGTTTCAAAAACTTAATTCCTACTATGTCAGGGTGAATCCATTTTTGGTGTTCGTCTGTCCTGTTGGATTGTTCGTGAAAAATTGTTTTCGAATAAATATCAGTCGTTTTCAAATAGCTTATTAACAGCTTATGCAAGTCCCGTTCTTCGTAAGTGTCTTTTTTCGCAAGCTTTTTATTCACTTGATTTGATGGCGGAACAATTGTCTCTATATCAAGGCTGGCTTCATTTTTTGTTAAATAGTACGAAAAAGTGCCACCTGTTTCTTTCAACCGTTTTACTCTTGTGTCGCCAAGCCTGATAAAGTTGCTAAGCGAACCCGAAACTGTGGCGGAAGGTGTTTTTGCGTCTTTAAAATCATAGTAGTTATTGGATATTATATGATCGTATAGTTCTGAATAGACTGTCGGGATATTAATGTCCTCAAGACTTTTTAATATTGCTTCCTTTATTGTCATTTTATAAAAATTAGTGTTTGTCGATCATCCTGGTTTTATGCACATTGCTTGTACTCTTTACATTTTTCAAGTATTTGTGATGGAAAGAAAAGCTAAACAAGCGAGGCAATAAGTTGTTATAAATGGAAAACCCTAAATTAGGCAATCCGCTCAAAATGAGAATCTTTTCGTTAGCATCTAATTTTTCGGCAACACCGAAACCTGTCGAAACTTTGATGTAAAATTGTCGGGGAGACTGAAAAAGGCGCCCCGACAATTTATAATTCCTTAATTCAGGACAACTTTTTGATAATATATCCCATTCTTCGAACTCACTCTAAGTACATACAATCCTCGTGGAAAAGCACTTACATCAATTTTATCCACGCTGTTGCCAACTGCTGTGCCTAAAACTTCCCGAAAAACAACTATTCCTTCCGTAGAAATAAGTTGCACAACAGATTCTTCAGCTTTTGAGTTTAAATTTACCTGTATTTGTTTTTGAGCCGGATTAGGATAAACTGAAAAATGAATGCCATCTTTTTTATCTGAAATACCCGTAAGTTCAGAAGATGTATAGCTTATGTTCCATCCAGATGCCGTATTGTATTGGTCGGTTTTAAAGAGGAGCATCAGCTTGCCAGTGTTAAAATTTAAAGTCCCTGGATTGGTTTGCCCAAATAGTTTGGCATAAAGTTCATGGGTTACGCTATTGTATATTGCCATAAAATCACCTTCGCCGGCAGTGTTAAATTCGTTAAAAGATAGGCTGATGGATTTTGCATTTTCTGGCTCAAGTTCAAAACGGCACATTGAAATATCGTTGTAATCGTAAGTGCCACTGCCATCGCTGAAACTTCCCGATTGGGCCGTAATGGTTGTGGTGCCGCTGCAAAAACTTGCTTGCTTGGCAGTGAATGATGCAAAAAAACCATTTGACGTACCATCCCCATCAGTTACAAATTGAATATAAACCTTTCCAGATGTCGCAACTACTTCGCCAGGTATTGTGCTTCCAGTAAAACTACCAAGTAAAGGTGCATCGGTATCTACACCATCATATATGTAAATGAAATCTTTATCGGTTTCAAGATCAAAGCGTTGGAATGTAAGTTTGATGTTTTCGAGTGTGTCGTTAGGCATGATTAGCCAGTTGCACGACGAATTATTGAAATACGGAGAAACTGGGCCGCTTCCATCTTCAAATGTGCCAGCCAGCATGGTAAGCGTATCGGTTTGCCCACAAGGCACAGCATAATTTTCTGAAGGGAAAAAATTGATAATTGCGCCTTGCCCATCATTAAAGTTGCTGCCACCGGGATTAAGGTTGTTCAAATGGTAATAGCCATTATAGGAACCGCCCCATCCCCAATTGAAATGGAAATATAATGTATCCTGATATCCATCGAGATTAAAAGCATGCCCACCAGATCCATAGCCATCATAATACATGGGCTGTCTCAAATCAATTTGCGTACGCATCAAGGTTTTCCAGGCTTCGTATGAATAATTGTTGCGGTAAACCAATTCCAGGCTTTGGTCGTAGCCAAAATTATTCCTCAAAGCGGCTGCAGCATCCTCACTATAAGCGCCCGAACCACTTCCGCTGTACATCATATCAACTGCAATGCCTAATTGAAGTTGGAGTTGCGCCATCTCAAAATTTTGGGAATTTATACTGTTGACCATCTCCCCCCAATTGTATGTTGTGTTACCAAAATCAGCAAAAAGATAGCCATACGGATTCCAGGTATAACCATGCGATCCGGTTCCATGTTGGGGATAACGCCAGTAGTACATTACTTGTGACATGGCAGTGGCAACGCAACCCGCATAAACATGCCCGCCGGAACCTGTAGGATCGGCAGGGCAAAGGTAGTTGTAAGGAGCACTTTGGTTCCACAAACTCGGGATCAATGGGCCAACAGTTGTTGATGTTGCCGACTTTTTATTGGTTGGTACATCCAAATAATTTTGCCATTGAAGTTTGATTCCTTCTGTTTGTGTAAGGTTTCTTTCATTGAGGTACGAGATCATTTTGGCATATCCGTCCATCCAAAGCGAAAAATTTTCTGGCTGGTTATCAACGGAATAATTATTTTCCGAAGTATATCCAAGTATTGGCATGGCTGCGTCGTTTGCCGCAACAATTATAAATCCTTTTGGGCTAAGGCCAACGATGTAATACACAGGTTTGCCGTTTTCACTGATCGTAAAATCCGAAGCTGCCATCTGAAGGCCCGCATTGGCAGACAAGGAGATTTTTATGAAACCATCGGCTACTTTACGAGCGGTTGACAAATCGATGTTGCCTGCTGTTACACTGGAAATAGCAAACGCAAGAAGAAGGAGGGCGTAAAATTTTCTGATCATTTTTTCTGGATTTTGACACCAAAAGTATTGAAAAATAGTTTACTAAGAATAAATGCGTGATATTTATTGGACTAATACAGAGTCAGAATTACAAATTGAGCTGAAATATTTTTGTAAAACTATCTAGTGGCGTTACGAATTGAGGCCAGATAAGCTTGGAAAATTTCTGAAAATTGAATTTCAATAGAAAAGAATAAGCCCGTAAACGCTTGTTATACGGGCAGTTAAAAAATAGATGTGTTAGAAAAAACAGATTCTACATCCACTATTCAGCCATACGGGCAATCCATCCCGATACTTCGTTGGCGACTTTGATATTGTATTCCAGAGCTAACTGTTTGTGGTTGATCAAATCGACTATAGTTCCAATGAAGCAAAGCCCGGCAGTAAACAAATACAAAATACCCATGCCGATTTGATCGGTAAGGAAACGCTGCACTCCGGCAATTCCTACAAAGCCTGCCAATCCTGCAAGCAAGAGAAGTTGTGGGTCGCGGCGGCGGCTGCGGTAAAAGTTGGCGAAATTCAGCATTTGCTGATCATTGTAATTTTTCACAAGCGACTCCACATAAGCCATTTCCTGCATGTCGAGTTCGGGCATCAATTGAAAAAGTTTTGTGCTCATTTTGCTAAGGTTTAGGTTTGTTTGTAATTGGTTATTATGGGTAACAAATGTATTTGTTTTTGGTATCGAAAGTAACTTTTGAAAACCACAAAAATGCGGACAATAAAAATTGAAAGTGCAAATATGCCCAGTGGGTGCATTGCGATTGATTCGGAAACGTTTCCATGCAGAAACAACACAATTGATCTTCCCAACCCACAACCAGGGCAATGTTGAAACCCTGCCAAACTTAAAGGACAAATGGTGAAATGCCCGGCTTTGGCTAATGGTGAGATTGCGAAATAGATTATTACCGCTATCCAAACAAATGCCTCCAAATTGTGGATAAAGAATTTAATTGTCTGGTCAATCTTACCGCTCATTGAATATTTGTTCTGGATGGTATTATGACGATAGGAATTGGAAAAGGTTACAACCTGATTTCAAGCAATTGCACAACATTTATTGCAAAAAAACGCCCGGAATTGAAATCCCAAGCGTTCTTTAAAATGTTTATTGGTTTTGCAGTTTAGAGGAATACTAAGCTATTGATTCTATTTTCTTTATTTAACCAGCACTTTCTGGGTTACGGATCCTTCTGTTGATTTCAACGTAAGGAAATAAATGCCGGCGTTCATTTTACTAACATCAATTGGCTTTTCAATATCGCCTTTTTGAGCAAAGAAAGATTCAGTAAACAGATTTTTGCCAGCTAAATCGTTCATTGTTAGTTGCATTTGCTGGTTTTTACTGTTGTAGGCACGCAGCATTACAAATTCGCTTGCTGGATTCGGCGAAATGTTTAAGCTACTAATACCAGGTAGTTCGTTAACCCCAACATTTCCAATAGAATAGGAAGCACTAAAACCGCCACCAGAATAATAGGAATCTGATTTGAACACTATATAAAGCCCTCCAATCGGAACTGTGATAGGATCAGGGATTTGATTCCCCGTAAGGGTTGCAATAAGCTGGTTGTCGGCAAGTGAATAAACCGAAACGTCATCTCCTACTAAAAGATCGAACTCATTGAAAACCAAGGTGAGGTTCATAGCATAAGGAGGAAGGATTTTATACTTACAAACCGAATTGTCGCGATAGTTATACTGTCCGCTGCCATCAGAAAAAGCCCCGATTGGCGTAGTCATGGTTTTTGTGCCGGCACAAAGCGATGGTAATGCTGACGAATATTCTATTAGCCATCCAGTGTCCTGAACAGTTGCATCGGTAACAAATCGGATGAACATTTTGTTGCCAGTTGAAACAACGTTTGCAGGAATGGTGTTCCCTGAATAGGCAGCCAATAAGTTAGCGCTTTCATCTGCACCATCATAAAAATAGAGTGTATCGGAGCTACTGATGTCGAACCTGACAAAGGATGCCGTAAGGGAATTAATCGTGTCAAGAGGGGCAATAAGCCAGGTGCAGGCCAAATTATTATTATAAAGGGCTATCGGGCCACTTCCATCTTCAAAACTACCTCTTGGAAGTTCCAAGGTTTTGGCCGAACATCCATAAGGATAGCCGGTACCTGGAATAAAATTCCTGACAATAGCCTGCGAAGTAGTAAATCCGTTTGGATTGGCTGATGTATAATATCCATTGCTCGAACCACTCCAACCAAAATTAAAATGGAACATAGTTGAAGTCCCGATTTTCTGGTATCCATCGCAAACCCAAGCATGGCCACCATCAGGACTTTGACCTGAATAATATATCGGTTTGTTTGCATTGAGTTGTTCTAATAGCATGTTTTCCCAATTGGTAACAGTGTATCCACCTCTCGAAACATATTGAATAGTTGAGGAATATTTGAAATAGGTTTTCATAGCGTAAGGAACATCAGTACTATAGGCGCCCGAACCGTCAGGTGCATACATCATATTTACCGAAACGCCGGCATGATATTGTAATAGAGCATTTGCTGGGATTCCTTCGCCACTTCCACTGTTCACAGTGTTCTGCATGGCATCCCAATCGTAGGCAGTTGCGCCAAAATTTGCGGTTTGTGTTCCATAACCGCTTGCATTATAACTGTGTTGTCCACTTCCCGAAAGGGGGAATTTGTAATAATTCATTATCATGCTCATGGCTGTTGCCACACAACCTGCATACACATGGCCACCTGGTCCTGCAGGATCGGCTGGGCAAAATTCGTTATATGGATTATCTTGGTTCCACATACTGGTAATCAGTGGGCCAATGGTAGTTGTGTCGGCAAGTACCGAATAGCTCGCATTTGCATTTGAGTAAGAACTCCATGAATTAAGGACTTCGGCAGTTGCTTCCATTGAATTGGCTCTTACAAATTTTACCTGATCAATGTATTCATATAGAAACCCCTCAAAATTAGGATTTGTTCCTGGGGCCGAAAAAGTGCTGGCATACGCAAAGCCTAAAATCGGGGTGAGGGCATCATCAGCCGAGATAAGGATGAAACCTTGGCCATTGTTCGAGAAAACGTAAATGGCCGGCTGTCCATCGGCTTCGTAAGTAGTTACGTCTCTCATCAATAGATTGTCAACATTCCAATTTGCCTGATGGCAAATAATGCGCTCGGTAAAGAAATTTTTAGCAACAATTCGGGCTTGGTCTTTTGTGACAATTTTTGCCATAAGTGCGGGAATTGCTACTAAAACAAATGCCAACGTAAAAAAGAGAGTACGGATTTTCATGGTTTTTTTGAATTTTTATGGTTTAATCAGCAGCAAAATTAAACAAAGTATTAATATGTTCGCATGGTCGATTATAAAATGCTTGTTTTCAAGTGTTAATCTGATGTTAAAAAGGGTAGGGGAGGAGGTGTTTTGGTGATTGTTCGATTGTCTTTCGGTGGTCATTCGGTTGATATTCGATGGTCATCCGGTGGCTATTTGGTGGTCATTCGGTGGTTATTAGGTGGTCATTCCATGGATATTCGATGGTCATTCGGTGGTAATATAGTTGTCATTCGGTGGTTATTCAGCAGTAATTGGATTGCTGTTTGCTGGTCATTTAACCAATAATCTGTGCACGTAAATAAATATTAGAAACAATATATTTTTCCAAATTTTTCCTTTTTGAGTTCCATAAGCTGAACGTCAATTTATTGGCATAAATTTTTTTTTGTATTTTTGCAAACTCAATTTTGCAACACAACTTTTCATTCCATCAGTTGTTAAATCCTTACTTTAAACTAAACCATTCCAGCACAATGAATATTCGTGATTTTATACTAATTACATTTGGGTTCTTTACTCTCAGTTTTAATTCGTACGCAACCAATGCGCCCATTTCCACCTTGGGAACCGTTACTGCTTGCCCAGGAAGTGTAGTTAATGTTCCGATTACTGTTACAAATTTCACTTTGATAGGTTCTCTAAATTTAAGAATCGATTATGATCCGCAAGTTATGACATATAATGGTTTTACGGCCAATGCCGCCATTCCGGGGGCATTTGTTGCAGCTTGGCCGATTCCTAATTCCAATTTGTACCAGTTAGTTATAAATTGGGCTAGTTATCCAGGGATAACCCTTTCTGGCACACAAACACTTTTTACTTTAAAGTTTAATTATATTAATGGCAATGGTACACTTGTTTTTAATGACTCACTGGGCGATTGTGAATATGCCAAATGGGTAAGTATTGAACCCGAAGTTTTGAACGATTCCCCAACCTCCTCCTATTATATCAATGGCAGTGTTGTTGGCACTGCCATTGTTACACCTGCGTTTGCCGCTTTAGGACCATACTGTGTCGGGGCGGCCCCAGGTGCATTGCCAGGAACCTCAACAAACGGCATTACAGGTACATGGAGCCCTGCTGCAATCAGCACTGCTTCGGCCGGAACAATCACTTATACATTTACGCCAACCGCGGGTCAGTGTGCGACTACAACAACCATGAATGTTGTTGTCAACGCTAAGGTTACACCTACATTTGCTGCTTTAGGCCCATACTGTGTCGGGGCGACCCCTGGCGCATTGCCCGGAACCTCAACAAACGGCATTACAGGTACATGGAGTCCATCTGCAATCAGCACTGCTTCAGCTGGAACAATCACATATACATTTACGCCCACCGCTGGTCAGTGTGCGAATACTTCAACCATGAATGTTGTTGTCAGCGCTAAGGTTACACCTACATTTGCTGCTTTAGGCCCATACTGTGTCGGGGCAACCCCAGGCGCATTGGTGCTGACATCCATTAACAATATACCTGGTACATGGAGCCCTGCTGTAATCAGCACTGCTTCAGCCGGAACGATCGCTTATACATTTACGCCAAGCTCTGGTCAGTGTGCGACTACTACAACCATGAATGTTGTTGTCAACGCCAATGTTACACCAACATATGCTGCTTTAGGCCCATACTGTGTCGGGGCAACCCCAGGCGCATTGGTGCTGACATCCATTAACAATATACCTGGTACATGGAGCCCTGCTGTAATCAGCACTGCTTCAGCCGGAACGATC
>CAIRHD010000383.1 GCA_903878265.1 uncultured Bacteroidales bacterium
CAAAAACTATGAGCAGAGAGGCTGCCAGAAACATTTTTGTAAATTTTTTCATTATGATTTTATTTTTAAGATTTAATTCCTTTTAAAAAGGTTTCAACTTTAAATAAAGTGAAACCTTTAATAGCCTAAAAATTTTCGCATAGCCACCTGCAGGGCAAAAACAAAACAGGCAAACAGGCAAAGTTTTAAGTCTTAAAAATCCTGTAAGCAACGAACAGAAAGCCCGTATTCCTTAGTGTAGTTTCTTACGTACACACCGCCAAAGTCGTTGTGCATGTCCCGGCTCCAAACAAATATCGTATTCTCTTCTAACTCTGTAGAACTCCACCAGTAACCTCTGCTGCCAATGCCGGACCAGTCACCGTAGTAGCGGTAGCCTGCCGGGAGAGCGGTATATCCAATTTCGTTGGTTGCGCCTGAATTTGGATATGACCAAGATGACCAATGAGTTGTACCTGCTTCCTTTAGTTTATCACCATCACTTTCGCCTGCCAAATAAGTTGTCAGTGAGCTCCACTCGGCATCGGTGGGCAAATGCCAGCCTGTAGGGCAGGCAGTAAGGGAAGAAGGCCAGTTATAAAGCACGCCGTAAGTTTGGTAATTGGCAGTAGCTTTGGCATCAGCAACAACAGTTCCATTATATTCGTAAACATAATAAAGCGGTAATGTTGTGGAGCTACTACCGGAACCAACTACCGATGGCAGATAAGCCAGGTTTTTCGCCATCCAGCATTGGGTTCCAATTTGTACTGAGGTGTAAGCTTTATTATCGCGTGGGTCGCTGAAGGAATTCCCGCAGACAAAAGGATTTATCAAACCCCATGAAGTTCCGTTACAAATATTCAAGGTCTGTTCATCGGTGTTGTAAATTACCAAACCCGCCACAAGTGAAGGAATTGCATTTCGCTGGTCGGTTGTCATTCGCGGCGGCAAAAACCCTTTGGTGGTTGAACTTACATCCAGCATGGCTGAATTATCCGGTGCCGTGCCATCACCATTGATACCCACGCTTTGGGCATTTACAGCAGTTACTAAAGCGATAAATACTACAGCGATAAGGATTGTGCGGATGGTTTTCATATTGTTTAAGTTTTAGTATTTATGTTACCTTTAATTACTGTTGTTCTAATTCGCTGCTATGCTTTACATTCAAAAACTACTGAGCAAACGGGGTAACTGACTGCTCATATACAAGGGCAACGACAGCAGTTTAAATGTTATTTCAGCATGGGTTGTGCCTGATCGCACTTTTGTTGTGAACTCACCAACTGAAGGTGTATCGGTGTTTAAACGTATTCCGGTTTTTAGCTTTTTCTCCAGCAGATACACATGCATCGATTTCAATGTGCCTGTTTTTCCTGCTTTTACTTCAAGCGGATAGGTTAGGTTGTTGTGCTGAAAAATAAAATCAATTTCGGCATTGGCATTTTTCTCGTCCCTAACCCAATAGTACAACTGAGGTTCGTCAAAAGACGTTGTCAGGCTCAGTAATTCCTGACAGGCAAATTGTTCGGCCAAAGCACCTTCGTTGATGGCAAGTATGTTTAACGGATCAATCAGCTGCATTTTACAAAGGTGATTTGCCAGTCCGATATCTAAAAAGAATGCCTTAAAAATATCAGGATTAATATGCGTGGTGAGCGGAACCCCGGCCGATGCGGTATGCTTAACCAGGCTCACAACCCTGCTCATTTCAAGTTTGTAGAATGCTTCTTTCAGATTAACCGACCGCACTTCCTTGTCGATATTCACATATTTAATTTTCTTACCCGTATTTTGGGCCACATAATTTAACACGCTTATCAGGTGCCTCTGCTGGCTTTTGCTGCCGTATTTTGCAAAATCGTACTTCAGCGAGGTTAATATGCTGCTTTGTATCCTTTCGATGTCAATCAACTTTTGACTTTCAGCAAATGCTTTAACCGCTTCGGGCATGCCGCCGATAAAAATATAGTAGCGCATCAGGCTGAGCAGTTTCAGATGTATGGCTTCGCTGAATGACTCACCAAAGAAATACGTGGAGATATAATCCAACAGCTTGTCTTCGGATAGTGCCTGCAAAAATTCATTGAAACTCATCGGGTGCATATAGCAGAATTCAAGCCTGCCGACTGGCATGGAAAGTTGTATTTCGCTGAGTGTATGATCCAACAGCGAGCCGGCAGCAATTACATGCAGCTCAGGCATCTGTTCGTAAAAATAGCGCAGGCATACAATTGCCTCGGGACAGGCCTGTATCTCGTCAATAAAAAGCAGGGTTTCGCCGGGTATAATGTCCGTGTTTTTCAACACCGACAATTCCTGAATGATGCGCTGTGGATTGTTGGTTTTGAATACGCTTTTAAACTCCGGCGATTCTTCGAGGTTAATGGTAACGAAGCTGGCAAACTGTTGGGTCCCAAATTCAGTAACAGCGAACGTTTTGCCAACCTGGCGGGCACCACGCACCAGCAATGGTTTGCGGTTTACACGGCTTTTCCATTCTGGGAACAATTGGCTAATATCTCTTTTCATGCTATAATACTATTGTGTTATTACATTTTTATGTCAAATATAGTATTATTTTTTCATCAGTTCCTCAACCATTTTTGTCAACTTATCAATTTGTTTTTGCTGTGCTTCAATTTCAGCCTGCTGCTCCTGAATGGCTTTGGTAAGCACGGGAACCAGGTTTCCATAACTCAATCCCAGCGTTTCGCCTTTGGTGATATCGCCTTCGGTGCCGCTCACTACTTCGGGTACAATTTTTTGTACTTCCTGCGCTATAAAGCCCACTTCGGGATGGTTGGTTTTATCGGCTTTGTAGAAATAGGTAACTGGTTTTAATTGCATCACGGTATTTAATCCGTATTTGCTCATTGGTTGAATATCGCGTTTTAGGCGAGAGTCGGAGGCATTCACCCAAGTGGTTCCATTGCAATAGGCACCACCTGCCATTGAAAGGGAACCACTTGACAGCTGCATAATTAAGTTTGCGTCAGCCCCAGTATACCATTTAAACTGACCACCAGTTCCATCGTTAGCAGATTTGAACCACATATCTGTTGAACCTCCAATACCAATCCTGGCATCAAAGCCATCTGCGTTATAGAGAATTATTTTATCGCCATTGCTGTTTGTTTGAAATGCGGCAGGTGCAGAATAGCCTCCAGAGCCAATTTTAATTGTTTTTCGGACAGTGGGACCAGCTGATTCTGTACCAACCTGCAAGAGTTCGGCCGGTGAAGTGGTTCCGATGCCGACATTTCCATTGGCCCCGACAGATAGTCTTGTCGATGTTGAATAATTGCCACTTGCCACACCCCCGGCATTAAGATAAATGTCGCCATTTGGGCCAGCGGAAGCAAGCGTTAAGTGTGTATTTGGCCCACCTGCCGTAATTCTTGCAGTTGCATCCGTCGAACCTACAGTTAAAGTGGTATAAGGTGTCGTTGTTCCGATGCCGACGTTGCCGTTTGTAATAAAAATAGAGTTGCTTTCTGCTCCTCTCCCAATAGCTAAATAATCCTTTGCCAAATCATACCACACATAACCTTTACCTACTCCTGCTGATTGCATTTCTATTGCTCCACCATTTACTGTTAATAAACTACTTGGAGCAGCTGTTCCGATACCGACGTTGCCGTTTTGAGTTATCGTAAAATCTTCAGTACCATCCGACTTCATATTTATACCATATCTGCCCGAGGCATCGTCTAATCCAATATTTGCTAAAAGAGTTCCGTTGTTAGCAAGCATTTCTATACCTGTCCATGTGGTTGTTCCACTATTGTATAAACTAATTACACTTTGCGGACCAGATAAAGATAATAAACGTGTTGGTGCAGTCGCTCCGATGCCGACATTGCCGTTGCCGCCACCAGAAGCCATGAAGGAAAAATTATTATCAGAAAAAAATGTTGGAATGGTTCTCGCGCTAATATCGATGGCGAAATTCTGAGTACCATTTCCCATTGCCAAACTATTGACGCTATAAGTAGTTGAACCGATTTGCAATTTATTGTTTGGTGTCGTTGTTCCGATACCAACATTGCCGCCGCTATATGATATTTTACCACCTCCGTTGGCACTCCAATAGGTATCGTTAGATGATGCTACTGGAACTCCGTTAACTAAAACAGATGTTCCGTTGATTGCTCCGTTTACATCAAGTCTGTAAGCCGGCGCATTTGTTCCAATGCCCACGTTGCCGCCTCCAACATTTATTGCCAAATCAGCCCAGGCATTTAAAGCCGCGTTATGTGCTCCCAAATATGCTTTATCGTTATATTGACCAAGAACAACTGCATAGCTTGCTCCACCGAATGCGCCCATACCTGCCCAGTTTCCACCTGTTTGTGTCCCATAAACATGCAATTTTGCAGCCGGTGTGGTTGTTCCAATACCTACATTACCCGTATTATAATAAACATCGCTGCCAGCTGTTGTCCATTGGCTGGCACTACTGGCATTAACCAATTGCGACCAAACAGGAGAAGCAGGAGTTCCGCTGTTGTAATAATAGCCGGCTGTGCCATCGGTTTGGTAGATAAGCAAGCCGGTGGCGGGTGAAGCAATGGCTGCTTTTTGAACTGCTGTTAAACGTGGTGCCAGCAAGCCTTTTGTTGTTGAACTCACATCAAGCATGGCACTCCCGTTTGGTGCCGAACCATCGGCATTGATACCCACACTTTGGGCATGTACACTAAAAGCAAAAACTATGAGCAGACAGGCTGCCAGAAACATTTTTGTAAAATTTATCATTTTCTTTAAGTTTAGGATAGTAAATTTGAGCGTAATTTTAGTTTGATTCCTTGTCAGAATTCATTCCGGTAACAACCTTTTTAGCGCCATAACCGGCTGCCAGCGAGATTAACAGAATGATTCCGCTGCCAATGGGTGCGCCGCCGTTGCTATCGCCTACCGGGCCTGTGCCACCTTGGTTTGCGCTTGTTGGGGGTACTGGCGGTGGAGCCTGGGCTAAAAGTGCAAAACTGCTGATTGCCACAAAAACTGCAAGTAATATGATCTTTTTCATTGTTTTATGTTTTTAAATATCTGTTAATCTGGTGGATTTCAAAACTGTCAGGTTTAAAACTATTCCATCAAAATTCCTTTAGTTGTTAATACTATTTGTCCGGAGGTAAGTTTTGCTACTACAAAACCTTTCCAATTAAGCCCCATGGTCGAAAGTTCGCTCAAAACCATAGTTTTGCTTATCAGTTTCTGCCCCGAAAGGTTGAAAATTTCCACCAAAGCTTTTTCCCCGGTAAGCACAGGTGCTGTAATGTAAAGCGTACTTCCCGAAATCCACATTTTATTTGTTTCGGCAGCAATTTCATCCACGCCTATTGTTCCTCCAAAGACAAGTTTAAAACGCCTGTCGACATTTACAGTATTGTGGTTAAAGGTGTAAATATGCTGGTTGCGAAGATTGACGGTTTGGTTGGTAAGTTCATCTTTAAGATGAATCGTTACCGAGGCATCGAAACTTTCGATATTAGTGAAAGTGAAAGTTACCGGCTCATTTGCCTTCATCTCAAAATTTAATGGCACAGTATAAGCTGTTTCGAGGTAAGGCAGGCTATTGATGGCCAGCATCTCGTTGTCGGTGGCCAGTGTGTAAAGTTGCGGTGCGCCATCGGTACCATACAATTTCCAGGCATCATACTCGGCATCGGCTGATGTTGTGGCATTTTCGGTAAATCGCACCACTGCTTCATCAGCCATTGCGTTTCCGGTGGCTTTAATCCGAAGCAGGTCGGCAAACAGTTCATCCGATTTTAAGAAACCCCTGCTGCTGTGTACCCTCACCGCATCGGTCATGGTTAAGGTCGGGCTTCCGGTTGCCCTTACAATAAAAGCCTGACCTGATGGAATTATATTGGGATTTAGCGTGCCTCCCGGTGTTACAACACCAGCAACATACGTTACATATTGCGTACCTCCCGATGGCCACTGATAAACCGAATTTGCTATTCCACCTTTTGTCCAACCGTCCGCATTCCAGTCAATCGCACTTGGATAAGGATTTGGGACCAGGTTGTTGCCCTCGCCGGCATAAACTACCGTTGGGCTGAAACTCCCTGCATTTATACTTCCGGCAAAGGTGTAAGTGTGCATGGCTTCGGGCGAGTAAACCATATAGCCTTTGGTTTCGTCAAGGATGGTGGTCGTCAAATTTCCCATGCTATGCCAGGCATTACCGGCAACATTAAAATCGTAGAGATAACCTCCTAAGAAAAGGTTTGCAGTTGAGTTGGTTGCAGGGATAAGCGGCACCGAAACCAAATGATACGTATTGGCCGAAAGGCTTGTGTTGCCGGTAATGTACCGTTGGATGGTTGCATTAACACCGTTGGTGGTTTGAATCAGCGAGGCGGTTCCGGCAGCCGTGGATTGCAAAATCAACCCATCGTTGCCTTTTGCATTTGTAAGTGTACCACTAACGGTGAGATAACTCGCCGGAGTAAGTGTGAGAGAGGCATCATCCAGAATTTTCAGGTTGGCCAAAGTGGCCAGATAAGTGGCGCTTTCGCTTTTCAGCGTAAAGTTGCCACCTGTAAGCACCCACGAGGTACCGCTTTGGCTCACGATGTGTGCGCCGGAGTTGTAGATGCCCTGGGCCTGTGAGGCTAGGGACATTACAAAGAAACATTGGATTAAGATTACTTTCTTCATATTAGATTTAGTATTTATTGTTAAACTGATTTACTGTTATTTTGATTCGTTGTTGTGATTTACACGTATAAACTGTTGAGCAAACGGGGGTAATGACAAACGTTTTACTATCTTAGCGTGCACCACGCACTAGCTTGCGGTTTAA
>CAIRHD010000384.1 GCA_903878265.1 uncultured Bacteroidales bacterium
CTTGCCTTATCGTGCTCAAATTGTTCCCGCAAAACACTTTTCAAGCCTTCAACTTCATACGCATCGTTTAATAAATATGGCCCTATGCGAGTACGGCAAAGCGAACTGAGATATGCGCCGCTTAGCAAGGCAAGCCCAAAATCGCGAGCCAAAGAACGGATGTAAGTGCCTTTTGAGCAAACAATACGGAAATCAACTTCAGGCAGTGCAATCCGGGTAATTTCAAAAGCGGCAATGTTTACCGGGCGGGCAGCCAATTTAAGGTCCACATCTTTACGCGCCGATTCGTAAGCGCGTTTCCCATCTACTTTAATTGCCGAAAACATAGGCGGCACCTGCATAATATCACCGCTCAAACTTAGTACAGCAGCGTTGATCATGTCAGATGTAATATGTTCTGTTGGGAAAGTTTCGTTTACTTCCTTCTCCATATCATACGATGGCGTGGTAGCTCCAAGTGTAAAACTGCCAGTATATTCCTTATCGTAGGCTGTAAATTCCTCTATACGCTTGGTGGATTTGCCAGTACAAACTATCAGCAAGCCTGTTGCGAGCGGGTCGAGAGTACCTGCATGACCGATTTTTATCTTCTTGCCAATTAAATGTTTGATTAGTCCACGCAAAGAACCAATTACATCGAAGGAAGTCCAACGGTAGGGTTTGTTTACAAGCAGTATTTCGCCTTCGGTGATATTTAACATTTGATTTTGGGGTATAAATTTATGAGACGCAATTCCCTGCATCCGACACTAAAACGAAAGTATAAAGCGTAAAAAACAGAACGCAAAATTCTGTGAATTTATGATAGAATGTTAGCCGATTTTTAAATCGACACCCAAAGCCATAAGTATCAATAGTACCGCACCGATAACGATACGATAATATCCGAAAACCTTAAATCCATGTTTTTGTAGGAAAGTGATGAAAAACTTTATCGCCAACAACGCGACCACAAAAGCTACAAGGTTTCCAACAAGCAAAACCCCGATATTGTCAACATTAAAATGTTTGTAATCTTTCAAAAGCTTATAAGCGGAAGCGGCGGCCATGGTAGGTACTGCTAAGAAAAAAGAGAATTCTGCGGCCTTGGTGCGTGTAAGTTTTTGTTGCATCCCACCAATTATTGTAGCTGCCGAACGCGAAACGCCAGGAACCATGGCAATACACTGAAAAAGCCCGATAACAAAAGAATTGGAATACGTAGCCTCTTTTTTCTCATCGGTATTGATAAACCATTTATCGACAAACAAGAACAGAACGCCACCAAGCAGTAGCATCAAAGCAACAACAAACACACTTTCGAGCAAGGCATCAATCTGATCGCTGAACAGAAACCCCAAAATAGCTGCCGGGATAAATGCAACAAAGAGTTTGTAATAAAAGTCGAATGATTGCAGGAAACGTTTCCAATACAAAACAATAACCGAAAGGATAGCCCCAAACTGTATGTTTACGGTAAAAGCCTTGGTAAATTCGTTTATGTCGGTGCCTAATAAGCGTTCGGCAATAATCATGTGGCCGGTTGACGAAATGGGCAGGAACTCTGTAATCCCTTCAACAATAGCAATAATGATGGCTTCTATGTATGTCATTTAGTCTTTGGGTCTTTTCATGATTGCAACAATTTCGACAGCAAATCCGACCAAAATCAAAATTGGAGCAAGGGTTATCCTTCTGAAATCATACATTTCGGCATTAAAAACATTAGGGTCTTTTGAACCGCCTCCGGTCATAAGTATAAACCCAAGAAGTATGATCACAACGCCGATAAACATTAGTACGTAGTTTTCTTTGCCGAATGCAAAACCGGGAGTACTCTGTTCTTCGGTTTTTTTAGCGGCTTCGGAAGCCATGGTTTTTGAAGTTTTTGCCATTTTATGTGAATTGTTTGGAATTGTTAAGGATAAATGTTGGTCATGTATTTACAATGCTGGTTTGCAATGTCTTGAATGTTGGATTAGTTAGAATAAAGGTTGTCGATTTTCATGCGGAGAAATTTGTTTACCGAAACCCAAGTTGATATAGCCGAAAGGAATACGCCAATTACCAACACTCCGGCAAAGAAAACCCCAAATTGTTTAAAATCCTGCAATGCGGCAATTTCGGGGATCCGCAGCCTCGAAAGGTACAAAGTGCCAATAAGCAGCAGGATTGCCAAAATTGCGGCTATCAAACCGTGAACAATGCTCTTTTTGATAAAAGGAAGACGTATAAAAGTTTCGGTTGCGCCAACAAGTTGCATGCTCCTGATCAGGAATCGTTTGGAATAGATTGAAAGTTTTATGGTGTTGTTTATCAAAACGATAGAAATTGCAAGCAGTATAATGCTGAAACTCAAAATTACAAGTGTAACCTTGCTGATATTGGAGTTTACCTGATCGATAAGCGATTTTTGATAAACAACTTCTTTCACCAAATTGCTGTTTAACAATTGCCTTTCGATTCGGGCAATGCTATCGGAATTTGCGTAATCCGATTTGAGTTGCAAGTCTATAGAGGCAGGCAAAGGGTTATATCCTAAAAATTGAACAAAATCTTCGCCTAATTCTTTTGTAAGTTCTTTTGCTGCCTGTTCGCGCGAAATAAATTCGGCCTGTTTAACATAACTGGTTTTCTGCAAGCGCTTCATGTAATTGAGCACCACATCATCGGCAATATTATCCTTGATCATTAGAGAAACGCTGATGTTTTCGCGCACATAATCCGAAAGTTTTTTCCCATGAAGGATAATCAGCCCCAAAAGCCCTAACATAAACAATACCAATGCAATACTGATAATGCTTGTTATATACGAGGCCTTGAGACGGCCACTTCTGGCATTTTTTTCCGACATTTATTTTGCTGGGTATGAGGTAGCGAAATTAAGCATTTTATTTCAGCCTTAGTTATCCCATTCGAAATGCTTTGCATTAATTAACATTTTGCGGCAATTGATCCTATTAGTAAATCAATGTGGTGGATTTTGAAACACTCGTAAACTGAGTAACCCAAAAAATCTGCTTCAAAGCCATACTTCCGAAGTTCCTTAAAAATATTACCTTTGCACCCTTGTAAACGGAACTAAAATGACTGCTTAATTATTTAACCTGAAACAACTTACAACTTTAATGGAATACAATTTTAGCGAAGTAGAAAAAAAATGGCAGAAACAATGGGCTGCTGAGAAGGTGTTTAAAACCGAAATAGTAGCTGGAAAACCCAAATTTTATGTGCTCGACATGTTTCCTTATCCTTCGGGTGCAGGTTTGCATGTTGGCCATCCGCTGGGCTACATTGCTTCCGATATTTTTTCGCGCTACAAAAGGCTGAAAGGCTTTAATGTTTTACACCCAATGGGTTACGACGCTTATGGACTTCCGGCTGAACAATATGCCATTCAAACCGGAACGCACCCTGCCATAACTACCGAAATAAACCTTGCGCGTTACCGCGAACAGTTGGATAAAATCGGGTTTTCTTTCGATTGGGATCGGGAAGTGCGCACTTGCGACCCAGGTTACTATAAATGGACCCAATGGACATTTATACAGCTTTTTAATTCTTGGTATAATAAAAAAACGAACAAAGCTGAATCGGTCAACAATCTGGTAGCGGTGTTTGAAACCGAAGGAAATTCAGCTATTTCCGCTGCTTGCAACGAAACCCCTGTTTTTACTGCCTGCGATTGGAACCTTATGTCCGAAAAACAGCAGCAGGAAATACTGATGAATTACCGTTTGGCCTATCTTGCCGAAACTGCTGTTAACTGGTGCCCGGCCCTGGGAACCGTTCTCGCCAACGATGAAGTAAGCGAGGGCTTTAGCGTTCGTGGTGGTCATCCGGTTGAACGCAAGAAAATGAAACAGTGGTTGTTGCGTATTACGGCTTATGCTGATCGCTTATTAGCTGGTTTGAATACAATCGAATGGTCCGAATCCATAAAAGAAATCCAACGGAATTGGATTGGCCGCTCCGAAGGCGGGAGCATGCGTTTCGATGTTGAAAACAAACCTTCACTGGAGCCAATAGAAGTGTTCACAACTCGTCCTGATACAATTTTCGGGGCAACTTTTATGGTTCTTGCTCCTGAGCACGATTTGGTTTCTGCAATTACAACCTCTGATTGCCGCGAAAAAGTCGAGGCGTATGTAAGCTGGGCAAAAAACCGTTCGGAACGTGAACGCATGACAGAAGTAAAAAAAGTAAGTGGAGAATTTACAGGAGCTTATGCAATAAACCCTTTTACGAACAAACCGATTCCTGTTTGGATTGCCGATTACGTTTTGATGGGTTATGGAACCGGTGCAATAATGGCTGTTCCGGCACATGACAGCCGCGATTTTGCCTTTGCTAAATTTTACGATTTGCCCATTATTCAGGTTGTTAACAAACCCGGGCACGAAGCAACCGACCCCAAGACCTGGGAAGAATCTTATGATTCGAAGGAAGGGATCATGATGAATTCAGGATTTATTGATGGGTTGCAAGTAAAGGAAGCTATTTCGACTGTAATCCGGGAAACCGAAAAACGGGGAATAGGAAACGGAAAAATAAATTTCCGTCTTCGCGATGCCATCTTCAGCCGTCAGCGCTATTGGGGCGAGCCCTTTCCTGTTTTTTACAAAGATGGAATGCCCTATACATTACCGGAAGATCAGTTGCCCCTTCAATTGCCTGAAGTTGATGCGTACCTTCCCACAGAAAATGGCGAACCACCTCTGGCACGTGCTAAAAACTGGGTAACTTCCGATGGTTATCCATTGGAAACCAATACCATGCCTGGCTTTGCCGGTTCGAGTGGCTATTACCTGCGTTATATGGACCCGCGCAACAACAATGAATATTTTTCGAAAGACGCTGCTAATTACTGGCAAAATGTGGATCTCTACATTGGAGGTGCCGAACATGCCACTGGCCATTTACTATATGCCCGTTTCTGGAATAAATTCCTTTTCGATTTAGGCTATTCCGTTGTGGAAGAACCTTTCAAAAGGCTTATCAACCAAGGGATGATTCAGGGTAGGTCGAGTTTCGTTTTTAGGGTGAACCCTGAAAAAATGGCTGAGTATGTGCTTTGGGAAAGGATTAAAGATAAAAAACTTGGTGTAAGCTTCGAACGCGATTTTAGGGATGGAAACCGCAAGTTCGACTATTTCAGCCCCGAGGCTAAACTGATTATTGAAATTAAGAAACAGAAATCGCTGGAAATACTTGCCGACCCATACGATACTTATGCAGCCGAAAGAGGCTACAAACTCTTGCTGATACCAATCATCGATTTTATTGATGGTGGAGTTGAACAGGTTGTAGAACGTATTGCTGTGGCAATAAAAGGCGAAGATGTGCCATCGTTTGTTGAAAAGGAAGGTTGGGAACAAATCCCGGTTTTTGTATCGAAAAACTTTCCCGGCCGCGAGCATTTTTCGGATCCGCTCCATGTGGATATTAGCCTCGTTCATAACGATGTACTTGATATTGAGGCTTATAAAAACTGGCAACCTCATTTAATCAATTCCTACTTTATTTTGGAAGATGGAAAATACATCTGTGGGAACGAGGTCGAAAAAATGTCGAAATCAAAATACAATGTGCAGAACCCTGACGATTTAATTGAACGTTATGGTGCCGATACGCTTCGTTTGTACGAAATGTTCCTTGGCCCATTGGAGCAATCGAAACCCTGGGATACAAGTGGGATTGAAGGCGTTTTCAGGTTTATGCGCAAGTTGTGGAGGCTGTTCCACGATTTTGACCTAAATCTTTCGGTTTCTGACGAAGCACCGAATGCAGCCGAATTAAAAGTGCTGCATAAAACCATCAAAAAAATACAGGAAGATACCGAAAGGATGTCGTTTAATACGGCAGTGAGTAGTTTTATGATTTGCGTAAACGAACTCATCGAACTTAAATGCAACAAACGCGCAATATTAAACGAACTGGTTGTACTTATTTCGCCGTATGCTCCACATATTGCAGAAGAACTGTGGCAATTGCTTGGCAATGATGAAAATGTTTGTAAAGCAACTTTCCCTAAATATAATGCCTCATTTACTATTGATAATACTTTTGCCTACCCGGTATCGTTTAACGGAAAGACAAGGTTCACGCTTGAGTTGCCAATAGACACTCCTGTTTCGGAAGTAGAAAAAGCGGTTTTGGAAGCACCAGAAGCACAGAAATGGCTTAGCGGCCAAACTCCCAAAAAGGTAATTATTGTGGCGAAAAAGATTGTTAATGTGGTAATTTGATAATGCGGTAATTTGATAATGTGATAATGTGGCAGTTCAATAATTGACGGTTCGGGCGGTTTTTACCAACCCTCGAAGCGGTTTTTTTCTACTGTTACTGCCATCTAGAATTAAAAACGATTCCCCAAATAATTATTTTTCTGTTCGTAATATTTATTATTTTTCTATTGGGCTATGAAACAATTAGATATGCAATAGCGAAAAAAATAATTGAAAAAAATTGCATTTTCCTGTATTACCTTTTCCGTTGATAGCTATAAACTATTGAACAAAGTTATTAGAGTGGTTTTTGGTTACTTTGGTTTTTGGTTAGCCGGTTTCGACTTGACTGCCAAGTGAGGTTGAAGTCGGCTATTTTTTGATTATTCTTTTTAGGTCCGCCTTTGTATTTTTGACAAAGGCTTTCAAATGGGCTATCATTACTTGTATAACTTCCCTTTGCCGCTACACTGCAAAAAAACTGCCGGGAATCCCGGCAGTTTTTATTTTATCCATCCGATAACTTCCTCAACATTTATATTAACCGATCACTATCATCTTGTTTAAACATTTAGTGCCATAAATAACCTTCAGTGAATACATTCCTTTGTTCAAACCAGAAACATCAAGTTTGATAACCGAACCGCTAAATTCTTGCCGTAAGACTATATTTCCTTTCGAATCAATTAATTGTACAACTATTCCTTGCTGTATTCCAGGTAGTTCAACATTTAGCCAGTCCCGTACAGGATTGGGAAATACCCTCAAATCCAGGCTTTCCAATTCACCTATCGAAACAAACGATGGAAGCTGAACAACCTGTAGTGTTGTAGTTGGCAATCCTACCGCGCTCACTGTTAGAGTTGCTGTACGGGTTACCATAGTTTCATTTTGGCTATATGCTACACTTATAACACCACTACCAGAACCTGATGCAGTTGGAATGCACCATGCTGCATCGCTGCTGGTTGACCAATTGGTATTTGAGCTAACCGCAAAAGTAGTAACACCTGCCTGATAGGTTACATTCTGCACCATAGGTGCAATACCGAGGACTGCTGCTGGCCCTTGTTGTGTTACGGTAACAACCACTGGACTGATACCAGTTACAGAAATTGTAATATGGGCAACCCTAACTGCTGCAAAAACGTTTTCGGCGTAGTTTGCAAATATTGTCCCGTTTCCACTTCCCGATGGGGTTGCGGCACACCATCCAGCATCGCTTATAGCTGTCCAATCCGAGTTAGAGGAAATTGTAAAATTGGTGGTTCCTGCCGGATAGGCAACTTCCTGATTTGTTGGGTTTGCCAAAACAAAAGCCACACCGCCCTGCTGGGTTACAGTTACAACAACTGGGTTTATACCTGCAACAGCAACCGAAATATTGGCTGTGCGCGGAGCAAGTAACATGTTTTCGGTATAAGTGGCAGTTATAGTGCCGTTTCCATTGCCCGATGGAGTTACGGCACACCAAGCTTCGTCACTGTTTGTTGTCCAAGCCGAATTGGATGTTACTGTAAAAATAGTATTCCCTGCCAGAGCAGCAACATTTTGATTAGTTGGGGAAACTGCCAGCGTGGCCGCTGCAAGCCCTTGTGTAACGGTTACAACAATTGGGGACAATCCAGTAACTGTTACGGTTAAAGCGGCGATACGTTGCGCACTAGTAGTGTTTTCGGTAAAATTCGCTGTTATGCTGCCATTTCCTGAACCGGATGGGGTTGCCGTACACCAGGTTTGGTTGCTAACAACTGTCCAAGCTGAATTTGAAGCAACAGTAAAATTTGTATTGCCAGAAGGTGCAGGGACATTTTGGTTCGTTGGGCTTACAAGAAGGGTTGGCGTTGCCCCGCTCTGAAATATCGAAATATCGTCGAGATAAACATTGTTGGCACTTCCTGTATTGTCGGTAACATGCCTGAACCTGAAAAAGAAGTTGTTGCCTGCATAGGAATTCAGGTTATGAGTCCGTTGAAGGTAGGTTACATTTTGCGTAGCAGGAGATAAGGTATCCATTTTCGACCAGGAAACTCCTCCATTGGTTGAAACCTCAAAATAGGTTGTATCGTGGCCGGCAACTTTATTTACACTGGTATTTCGCCAGAAATAAGAAATCGAATAGCCCGGAGGCAACAATACTTTTGGTGAGCGCAATGTTGCCGAATTGCCTGTAATAGACGAAAAGCTTTTGGCACACAACAATCCTGAATGGGCATTTACATTGTATTCGTACCAAGAATTATCTGGCGAATTGACCCAGGCACTTTGAACAGGATAAGTATGAAAAACAACAGAATCCTCAAAGCCTTCAGCGTATGGGAATTGATCTATGACGACTTCGGTTTTGAACTTCCAAATTGGGGACGATTCCTGCTGGCTGCCGTTTTTGGCCACCACTTTCCAGTAATGCATAGTCGAGTCGGCCAAAAGCCCAGAAATCGTATAGGTATTGGTTCCAACCAAGCTCGTGGCATTTGTAACCACTGCCGAAAGATTGAGCGGATTGGTTCCAAAATAAAGGTCGTAATTTGTTGTGTTGACACCCAATGTCCAGCTCAGGTCAGTATCCACCGAAACAGCATTTGCATTGTCGGCAGGCAAGGGGTTGTAAGGTGTTGCTGGTCCGGTTGAAGCATAATAAAACCTCATATTAGTGAGCGAACTTGGGTATGGGTTCAAATATCCTGTTTGGCTTGGTGGCGGGAAATTCAAATCGTTGCCACAATTTTTGGTGTTGTTTATTGTGGAAGCCGTTGAGGTAAACTGGGGCCCATACGTATTGTTCCAGCGGTTTTCCCAATGCATCATGAGGTTCTGAACACCATCATATACAATGGGCGTGCTTAATGTAATTTCGTTCCAGCCAGTCTGAAATGTTAAATCGCCTTGAAAAACTAGGATATAGCCATTATTCGTGGGGTCTTCGTAGTTGGCATTCGCGAAAACAGCATTCGGCGAAAGCTTAACATACATTTTTTGGTTGGTAACTGTTTTGGGACCGTTCACGCAATTTAAACCGATTTTTGTGATGGTTTTGGCTGTGCCCAAATCGCTGTGGTTGTAGATCAAAGCACTCCACGAATAATTCCACGAGGAATAAATTGGGATTGTGTTTTGGATGATTCCTGTACCGACTTCGACATAGTTTTGCGAAAAAGAGACCTTTGACGAAATCAAAAAGGCCATACCGAGGAAAGCTAAACGAAAATTGAATTTCATAAGGTTTTTTGGTGTTTTAAAGGCTTGTAAATGGATATGTTGTTGAATTTTTTGGTGTTTGATGTTTCGGGAGAAGAAGGATTCTTCTATGGATTTGACAACAAAATAAAGAAATCCTTGCTTCTAAAAAGCTATTTTACAAGTACGGATTCAGGAATCAGAACCTATTTGATTCTAACTGGTGGCAAACCTGATAATTTGTTCTTCTATGAAAACGATTTGTATACCGATTTTAAAACAAGCCAAATTGATTTGTAGTTTTTGAAATATCTGTTAACTGATTGAACTTCAAAATAAATATATAAACTGAAATCGCTAATCCTTGTGCTTACAATCTTTTTGCATCACAGATAATTTGTTTCCGCACCAGCGCCAAGTCCAAATTTAGCTATCGGCAAACTATACGCATCCTGATTTTAATATTACTTTTGTTTTGAACAAAAACCATTTATAAATTCAAGAAATTAATGGGATTACTTGTCAATATTCTGTATGCTTTGCCAGTTTATCAATCGGTTATATTGTCGATATTGCTCTTTTCGAGCAGCAAGAGGCAAGTTGGTTTTTCGAGGCTGTTGATGGGGGTTTTTCAACTCTTGATGGCATTCTACTTCACTTTTAATTTCCTTTATAGTTTAAGGGCTTTCGCTATGGTAGCTGGGGTTTACTTTTTTGTGCTTCCAGTCATCTTGTTGTTTATCCCTGTTTTTTACCTTTATATTTTGTCCATCACTACTTCAGGTTTCACTTTCTCGAAAAGGCATTTTGTCCACTTTATCCCATCGGCGTCCCTAACGTGCTTGAATTTACCTTACCTTTTGGCACCTAAAAGCGAAAAACTCGATTTTATTTCTCATGGATATAGTACGTTGAACAGCAGCAGCCTTTTTAGCTATCTACTTGCTATATATATGGTTGGGATATTAGGGATATTTACTTTTCAGCTAATTTATTATTCTTTCCGGGCATTTAAACTCTATCGCAAACATCTGGCTTATATCGAAAACAGGTTTTCATACACCGAAAACATCAATCTCGACTGGTTGTTGGTTTTGATAATTTGTTTCGTTGTTTTTTTTGTTTTTAACCATGTCCTTTATCTGGTTGGATTCCGGCAACAAGTAGTTGTACAGGTTTTTTATAATGTTGCTATGCTTGGCACAACCTTGTATGTTGGCTACAGGGGATTGATGCAAATGGATATAAGGGAAAACAGGGCTGTGTTGGAGCCGAATATTATTTTTGGACAAAAAACAGATAATAATGATACGGGAAACGACGAGGATGATAGAAGCAAAAAAGCATATATTGGAATGGATACAGAAATTTTGAAGCCTGATTACTTCAAGAAATACTCTGGTTCGTCGTTAACAATCAGCCAAAAAGTAATGCTGCTATCGAAGTTGAAAAACCTGATGCAAACCGAAAAAATATTTATCGACCACAAACTTTCCATTGAGGATGTAGCTTTAAAGTCGGAATCGAACACGAAATATATTTCGCAGATTATAAACGAAACATATAACAAGAACTTCTATAATTTCATCAATTCGTACCGCATCGAGGAAGCCAAAAAATTATTGGTTTCGGAAGGCAACGAAAAATATTCAATTTTAGGGATAGCCCAATCGGTAGGGTTTGTTTCAAAATCTACTTTTAACGTAGCTTTTAAGCGCTATACAGGTCTCACGCCTACTGAATTCAAAAAGCAGAGTGTATAGAAAAGGGAGGAGGTTTACATTTACAATCCAAAGTAAACATTGGCCAATGGACACGAGCAATGTAGTGAAACTTCGTCGTAAGCTTTGTGGAACACTTGCCTAAACGATTCACCCGAAAACCAAATAAGCAAGCCTTCTTTATGGTTTGAGTGGAGCTGTTGTATCAATAATCATAAAAATATTTGTGGTTAGCAAAACTCAAAATTGTATGTTTTGCCCACCATTTTGCCGCAAATTTTAAGTAGTATAAATTTTTTTCGGCTTGAGTTGAAGCTAAAAAATCCCAAGTATAAAAATCTGCTCCAAGATACTATTGGACGTTTTAAATTTGATTCCACTCCGAAAATTCTTTTTTTGCCACAAAGGCTCTAAGTTTCACTAAGTTTATACTGTTGATTAACAATTTTTTGTGAGCCTTTGTGTCATCGTGTTGCTTCGGCAGGCTCAGCACATCGCTTAGTGGCGCTTCTTCATTTCTTGGTTTTCGGAGGGGACTTGTGGCTGATTTTGTGGCTTATTAAGTCGGCAATTAGAAAAAATAGATAAATTCCGAAAAAGCTAATATAAGATTAACTTTCCCGGAATTGTTTTTTGATCCTATGAACCTAATATGTCTACCGTATCAGCGTAACCGTTCCCCAAATCGGTTCGGTCAATCCTTTATGTTCCCCCACATCCTTGTTGTACCAAACCGACCCATCGCGGAACACAGCAGTGATCTTCCACACATACACATCCTGCTGGCAAGGTTTTTCGTTGAAAGTGCCA
>CAIRHD010000385.1 GCA_903878265.1 uncultured Bacteroidales bacterium
ACACTTCGACTTCGCTCAGTGCATCGCATTAGCACATTAACAAATTAACACATTAAAAAATTAGCCCATTAAAAAAATGAATATAGAACAGAAATACATTGATCAAGCATGCCAATTGTGGCCCGAACTGGAATGGATAAAAGACAATGATTTAAAAGAGCAAACCACCTTTACCTGGGCTTTGGCTTTACAGAAAAGTGTTTTGACACCTAATGATTTGAATACCATTCCTTTCACCTTGCTTTGCGGCCCTGATTTAAAAGTAACATTCATGGATCACAAACGTTGTGTGGTTCATGTAGCCCTTGATGCAGGAAACAAAATGAACGAGTTTTTCAAAACTGATTTACCCGTTGACATGGACGTTCTGATTGCCGGAGCTATTTTGGCTGATGTCGGAAAGCTGCTTGAATACGAACTAAAGGACGGGAAATCGGTACAAGGAAATTATGGCAAATATATCCGCCACCCTTTTTCTGGCGTTTCGTTGGCTGAGCAATGCGGTGTTCCAGCTTCTGTTTGCCATATCATTGCCACCCATGCCGGCGAAGGCAATATGGTTAAGCGCTCAACTGAGGCTTATGTAGTACATCACGCTGATTTTATGACATTTGAGCCTTTTCGGGAGCGGTTGAAAGTTAGTTAATAGAAAAAATGGTTATTGGTTATTGGTCGCGCGGAGGTGGTTGAAGGAAACTATTTCTATTTACTTGTGGAGAAGTTAATAGAAAATGGTTATTGGTTATTTGTCGCGCGGAGGTGGTTGAAGGAAACTATTGCTATTTACTAGTGGAAAAGTTAATAGAAAATGGTTATTAGTTATTGGTCGCACGGAGGTGGTTGATGGGAACTATTGCTATTTACTTATGGAAAAGTTAATAGAAAATGGTTATTGGTTATTGGTCGCACGGAGGTGGTTGATGGGAACTATTGCTATTTACTTATGGAAAAGTTAATAGAAAATGGTTATTGGTTATTGGTCGCGCTGAGGTGGTTGAAGGGAACTATTTCTATTTACTTGTGGAGAAGTTAATAGAAAATGGTTATTGGTTATTTGTCGCTCGGAGGTGGTTGATGGGAACTATTGCTATTTACTTATGGAAAAGTTAATAGAAAATGGTTATTGGTTATTGGTCGCGCGGAGGTGGTTGAAGGGAACTATTGCTATTTACTTATGGAAAAGTTAATAGAAAATGGTTATTGGTTATTGGTCGCGCGGAGGTGGTTGAAGGGAACTATTGCTATTTACTTATGGAAAAGTTAATAGGAAATGGTTATTGGTTAATGGTAGCGAGGAGGTAGTGGGGGAGACTATTTCTATTCACATGAGAGAAAGTTATGTCAAATCAATAACCAATAACCAATAACGAATAACGAATAACGAATAACGAATAACCAATAACGAATAACCAAAAATGAATTCATTCCAGGAATTAGAGGTTTGGAAAAGTTGCCGGGATTTAAGGGTAATGGTTTGGAATATGGTTAAAACATTGCCTTCAGAAGAAAAATATCGGCTTACAGATCAAATGATACGATCATCAAGGTCTGTAACAACTCAAATTGCTGAGGGATTTGGACGATTTCATTTTCAAGAGAACATTCAGTATTGTCGGGTTTCGAGAGGCTCGCTTTATGAACTGATAGATCATCTTACAGTTGCCTTGGATTCAAAATACATAGATGATAAGGTATTTAATGAAATTTACGAGAAAATTAGCCACTGCCTTAAACTATTAAACGGGTATATCAATTATTTAATAAAAGCAAAAGAAAAGTCATCATGAAACCAAGTGGCCGAACCCGAAGCATTTTATGGTTTTGAAAATGAAAATGGTTAAAAAAACAATCGTTCAATCTTTCAAATACAATACAAAATTGCCTTCTGCAAATCTGCTTCACTCACCAACAACCAATAACGAATAACCAATAACCAATAACGAATAACCAATAACGAATAACGAATAACCAATAACTAACCAAAAAAATGACTCTAATAGAACAAATCATCACAAACCACAGCAACCAAGGCTCTGTAAAGCCTGGCGATATTGTCGATGTCTTTATCGATGCACGCGCAGCCCGGGATTTTGGTGGCGCAAATGTTGTTGAAAATATTCTCAACAACGGACTAAGTGTACATGATGCTTCTCGCACATTTTTCACTTTCGACTGTAATCCTGGAGGTTCGGATCAAAAATATGCTGCAAACCAGCATTTTTGCAGACTTTTCGCCCGTCAGAATGATATCAAGGTATATGATATCGATTCTGGTGTAGGAACACATCTTGCCATCGATAAAGGCCTGGCCTATCCGGGAAGCACTTTTGTTTCAACAGATTCCCATGCCAATATTATGGGTGCCATCGGTTCGTTCGGACAAGGGATGGGCGATCAGGATATTGCAGCCGCTTGGGCAAAAGGCTCGGTGTGGTTTAAAGTTCCGGAGTCGGTGAAGCTGGTTTTGAAAGGTAAACGGCCAGCAAGTGTAAAGGCCAAGGATGTTGTATTGAATTTGCTCTCTATTTACGGTGCAAATAAATTGCTTGGCTATTCAGTTGAAATAGAAGGTGATGCAGTAGAAAACTTTACCCTAGACGAGCGCATCACAATTGCTTCGATGGGTACCGAAATGGGAGCGATTATCATTCTTTTTAGTCCCAACGACAAAATTCTTGATGCATTGGAACGCCGTTCAGGAAAGCGTTTCGAAGCCATAAAAGCCTTGCCTGAAGCCAAATACATCTTCGTACACGAAATTGATATTGAGAAGTTTGTGCCTATGGTTGCAAATCCGGGCCATCCGCACGATGATGTTTCGGTAGAAAGTGTAAAAAATACAAAAATCGATTCAGCATTCCTTGGGAGTTGCACCAATGGTCGCATGGAAGACCTGCGCGAAGCTGCCAACGTATTGAAAGGCCGCAAAATAGCTCCAGGTGTTGTGTTTAAAATTGTCCCTACAACCGATGCAATTTGGCGCGAAGCCTTGGACGAAGGGCTAATCCAGATTTTTAAAGATGCTGGAGCATTGGTTTCTAATGCAGGCTGTGCAGGCTGTGCCGCTGGTCAAGTTGGTCAGAATGGCCCAGGCGAAATAACCATAAGTACAGGAAACCGCAATTTTTCTGGCAAACAAGGCAAAGGTTCCATGTATCTGGCATCGCCTGGAGTTGTAGCAGCTTCAGCTATTGCTGGTTATATCACCACGCCAGATGATATTCCGGATACACCGGCCGAAATTGTAAAACCAGTTGCCAAACAACGCGAAATAATCGTCCGCGAGAAAACTGCAAAGCCTGAAATTGTTGAAGGCCGTGCTTGGGTTATCCGTCAGGATGATATTGATACGGATATGATTTTCCATAACCGCTACCTCACCATTACCAACATCAAGGAAATGGGCCAATATACGTTCGATAATCTGAAAGGCTACGAGGATTTTGCCAAAAAATCGCAGCCCGGCGATATTGTGTTCACCACCAAGAATTTTGGTGCCGGAAGCTCGCGTCAACAAGCCGTTGATTGTTTCCAGTCGCTGGGTGTTACTGCCATAGTTGCCGAATCGTTTGGTGCCATCTACGAAAGGAATGCCATCAATGCGGCAATGCCAATACTTACTTATACCTCTGGGCAACTCGAAGAACTTGATTTGCAGCAAAATGACCAGGTTAAGGTGAATTTTGTAACTGGCGAAGTGATAAATGTTACGCGCGATAAATCTCTGTTTATCAATAAATTTTATGATGCTCAGTTGCAGATTTATAAAAATGGGGGATTGCTCTAATCCTACTTTTTTAAAACAAAAAAAGCCCGGAGAAGATTCTTCGGGCTTTTTAATTTTTCAGGCAGACTTATTTTATGCTTTTTGGAGCAAGCTTTCTGGCGGACTGAAATAGAAAATCAAACCAGGAATACAAAATGGTAATCCAAAAATCATCGTCATCTTGTATTCACCCATACCGCCGAGAAAAAAAAGGTAAATTGCCATAATTATGCCGCCGGAAATCATAAGCAAACCTCCTTTTCGCGAATTTCTGATAGCAACAAAAAAGCCAATAATGGAATAAAGCATCATCGCTAACATGGGTATTACGTTGTATGAGCCTTCAATCAATCCGGAAACTCCTTCAGGCACAAGGAACAGTAAAAAAAATGCTACAGTTTGAAAACTAATCAACAGCGCAAAATAGTATATGTATTTAGATGCCGTCATACAATTTTGTCCTGAATAATGAGTTAATTTGAGGCGTATTCCGTTTTTACATTCAAATATCCTGGATACGAAATCGGGAACCCTCCAACTGTAATTGTAGGTTTCATCTGCAAAGTAAATCGTGTCGGTTTTGAACCGCTACCGGCAAGGTTCATACCAAAGTTTATAACCGCATCTGCACTTTTGCCCGACAAAGCCTTTTTTAAGTCGATGTGCATCTGCATGGGAATGGTAGCCAAACCATTATTTGCAGGAATGGTAACCTGTTTGTCGAGGATACCGCGGGTCATTTCCACATCATCAATCATCAATATCCAGTCAATTCTGGTCATGCCAGCAGGATTAGGGTTAGGGTTTTTGGCTTCGATGTTTAAAGTAAAATCAAGGGGGAATTGTTGGTTGGCGACCGCGGAGGCGAGTTTTGCTGCATCAAACATATTCAAATCGGATATTTTTTTTACATTTTGAACATTGATCCCGGCAAGGTTCAACTTTTGCACCGATTGCAGCTTGAAATCGCATTTCGCGAGGTTGCTCATCTGGGATACCTGATTCAATACATCGCAAGCCGAAACAAAGATCAGTGTACACATCGCGGAAATCAAGAGTATTTTTTTTTGTAACATTTGTTTTTGATAAAAGTCGAAATGAGGGTTATTGTTCTTAAACTCGAAATATGGGCAATTATTGTTTGATTTTGAGAATAGGAGAGGAGTTCAGAGCTAAATCTGTGAATGTGGATCTCACACATTATTCCTATTTTTTCAAGAAACATTTTCTTTTAAATATTTATTAAGATAATGATAATCAATCTTATAAATAGGAATTAGCAAAACACAATTAAATATTAGTGATAGTTTGCTTATTTAGAATGGCTCAAAATAAGCTTAACGTTAGTTTCGATAAAAAAAATATACCGATATTTGAGCAATTAAATACTTATATAAACGAATGGCAAAAATTGTTTCATATTCCGAAGCTGCATCAATCGGTATGCATGGCATGGTATTGGTTGCCCGCGCCGGCGAAACCATCAATGTTCAGAAAATTGCTGACATTACAGGCTCATCGCGTCATCATGTGGCAAAAGTAATGCAAAGGCTTGTAAAAGAAGGATTTCTGTTATCAAATCGGGGACCATCAGGTGGATTCAAGCTTAACATTGAGCCTGAAAAAATAACTTTGTTACAGATATACGAAGCCATCGAAGGTCAAGTAAAAGTGATTAACTGCCCTCATGAAAAACAGGTTTGCCCATTTGATAAATGTATATTGGGTACAGTAGTATCAAAAATGACACAAACTTTCCGCGACCACCTTACTACCAATACATTGGCAGATTTAATGGATTAACATTTTACACATTATCCCAAAACTTTCTACGCCCCATGCTTTATAATGAAAAGCCCCAACCTTTTGGGTTATTTTCCTGTTAGGTGTTTTTTTCGATATTCTATTGGTGTACAGCCTTTTACTTGCTTAAACTGACGCGAAATATTTTTACTGTTGTCGAAACCTGATTCTATTGCAATTTCGAAGATCGTTTTGTCGGTTTCGAGCAAACGCTGGGCAAATTTTTGAATTTGCAGGTTGTAGATGTAGTTGTAAACACCTGTACCTGTAGTTTCCTGAAAGCGTTTTTCGAGTGCCCGTCGCGAAAGTGGGACTTGTTTTATAACATCTATTACATTTATGCGGTTATCAATATTTTGATGGATGAACTTTAAGGCTCTGGCAATGTATTTATCGTTTGCCGAAGCAATATCTGTTGACTGCCGCGTAATTACTTGGGTTGGCATAACGATAATATCGTAATGAAGGGCAATTTTTTTTGTGATCATCTTGTCCATTAAACGCGCTGCTTCGTAGCCTCCTTTTTCTGTATCGAGATCTATACTTGACAAGGGTGGATCCGAAAGGTTGCAAGTCATTATGTCGTTATCAACCCCTAATACTGCGATTTCTTCGGGTATCTGTATTTTTGCGTGTTTGCAAGCTTCTGTAATATGTTGGCCACGTTCGTCGTCGCAAGCCATTATGGCAATAGGCTTTGGCAATCCCTGCAACCAATTGCTCAGTGCCGAAGGTTTATAATGCCACAACTCACGTGAAGGTGTTTGATCGTGGTCGAAATAATAAACGGTAAAGCCCTGTGTGGCTAAATGTTTTTCGAAACCCTGCGAACGTTCGCGCGACCAAACAATATTTTTAAACCCATAGAAAGCGAAATTTTTAAAGCCTTTCTGTAGAAAATATTCAGCACCTAATTTGCCAGCTTCAAAATATCCACCTGTAATATTCGGAATATCATCAAAACGCTCCTTAAAATCCTCCACTATCAAAAAAATGCCGGCATCCAACACCTTCTTAATATCCAAATCATTGTATAATTGGGCAATAATCCCATCAGCTTCCCATTCTTTTGCAAAATCAACAATACCTTGCATGCCAAGCGTTTCGCGATAAAATAGTGGCATACGGCAAAATATCCAAGGGCCGTTTTCCTTCGAGTATTTTACAACTCCCTTCATTAAGTTTTGGCCGTACTCCTCCGAAATGTCGATAAGCAAAATAATTTTGTGCATAAAATCTTCCTTGTAAAACTTAGCTGCTAAATTAATTTGATACTGCGTTTACCCTTTAAATAAATTGGAGATTACTTTTGGAGTTGGGCTTACTAAGAACATTTATGACTCGGAGATAGAAATATCACCGCTGAATAAAACTTTTAAACCTCTTTAAAAATGAGCTAAAAGACAAAAATAAAGAGCTGGACTTATTCGAGTTTAGACGTAAAAGACAATATTTGCATTTCAATGCAATTAATCAACAACAGCATTACAACCTCTGTTGTGCCTACAATTGACAGATGAAACAACCTACTTGGATCTAACTGTGACTTTTAACCTCTACTTTTTAACGTTTGACTTTATTATTTCTGGTTTGTCTTATTTAAGTAATGTTGAATTCAAGTCATAAAGACTTGTATTTACGAACATTACAGTAAAGCAATCTTTACTTTATCAGAGTAACCGTTCCCCAAATCGGTTCGGTCAATCCTTTATGTTCCCCCACATCCTTGTTGTACCAAACCGACCCATCGCGGAACACAGCAGTGATCTTCCACACATACACATCCTGCTGGCAAGGTTTTTCGTTGAAAGTGCCA
>CAIRHD010000386.1 GCA_903878265.1 uncultured Bacteroidales bacterium
GCAAGAAAATAAGTTGCAGGAGCAAGAAAATAAGTTGCAGGAGCTAAAAAATAAGTTGCAGGCGGTTAAATGTAAATTGCAGTTTATTGTTTGTATCATGAATGCCTCAAAGCGAAAACTGCAACCGCCATACCGGCAATTGCAGTTTTTACGTTGCTAAAAAAGGTTGTTCGGAGAAAACAATCAGGGGATTACTTTAAACGCCAACTTGCTTACTTGCTTGTATTGTGGGCTGCTGGCACCATACACGGATTTGATATAGATTTTTACATCCAACGCAATGTCCACCATGCTTGCACCTGCTTTGTACATTATATCGTCGCGCGAAATGCGGGCATTGCTCAATGGTATAATCGCGGTTTTAACAACGGCATTTGTCGCATTTAATGTTGCGTAGTACGCTTTGAGCGATGTTAGCTGCAATTCGGTTTCGTTGGGTGCGTATAAGGGTGAATTGTCCAATAGTTGTATAAGCTTGTCGAGGTTGTCTAAGCGGCTATCGAAACTCATTTGCGATGTTGAAATTTCCTTGGTGGCCTTTCCTGCGGCAGCAAGGGCGGCCTTTTCCTCATCGGTTTTCTTGGCGGTTGCCCTTGTTCCCTGAATTTTACGGATAATGGATTGCGCATTTTCTATTACCTGTGTGGATGTGTCGGTTGCCTTTAGTGCGTTGAGTACGCGAGTGGTCATTTTACTCAGTGGCACAAAGGCTGTTTCCCTATCGGCAATAGCTTGGGCATAAGCTGGAAAAGCGGCGTTTACCGCTTTTACCGCATTGTTGCAGTTGGTGCCCAATACTTGAAGTGCCGGTAATTTTAACGATGCTTTTGATGGGTTGTACGCTGCGCCATAACCAATAACGGAGGCTATTAACGATTGAAGGTTGGCTGCATTTTTCGCGTGCCCGGTTTCGGATGTGCTTGCCATAATTTAGGTTTAATATTAATTTTTATTTGAATTGGTGACCCAAAATTAAGAAATAATTGTGTGGTAAAGCAATGGTTTTTAAATTAGTGGTTGCTGGGGCTAAAAAACTTATTGGGATTGGATAGTAAATCTATTAAACAAGTTCAAGGCTAATACTTTCAATTTGTTTTTTTGATTCTTGTCGAAGTTCAAAAGCCTTTTTCATTTTTGAACTGATGTCTGCAATGGTCTTGTCGTCAGGCAAATTGATTAAAGTATTTGCTAAATCTATATCCGAAACATTTGGGATTGCTGCACCTGTTCGATACATAAACATTTGATTCAAAAATATTTCAGACTTTAGAAAGTATAGCAAGTAATAGGTGTCAATTTTGAAATTACGTAAAACCCTAAACCCATTTGTGCAAATACTACCACTAAAATCCGTTGTTACAAATGCTGTGGCGTGTTTTCTAGTACCAACTGAATTACCTGCGATAGCAGTAATAATGTCGCCTTCTTCTATTTCATAGCTTGCTCTACTTGGTAATTCGTGTACTTGGTATGTTGTTGAATTTATTATTTCGTAAGAATGTGTATTGATGTCAGAAAGTTCAACATATTCAACGGTTTGATTTTGGTCTTTTAGTTTTCTGCTTTTTATTTTTATTATGTCGCAAATGTCGCCCAAACGTACACTTTTTCCTGTGTCTAATTTTGTAAACATCATTCTATTTTCTGGCGAATAAAAATCATAGTCAAATCTTCCATTTAGCTCGTTATAGTTAATTGAAAAAGAGTTGTCTTTTTCAACTTTTACGCCTTTTTGAAACTCTTTGAAAGCATCAACAATAATGCTAAAATCCTCGTCTAAAATTGGCTGTCCTAAACTGTCTTTTATGATTTGACCATACTTATCTTTTAGATAGGTCGGAGTACCATTTTTATTGCCTTGATAGCCTAATTTGGTAACTCTACCAAAAAATATAGGATATTGTCTGACTTTGTTTGGGGTATCTTTTTCTAAAAATAATAGGGAAGTTTTTACACCTGTACCGAAAGGTATAAATGTTTCTTGCGGTAAATTTACGATAGCTAAAATTTTTGCTTTCAATTTTATATAGTACCGTAAATATTCTAAAGAAGGGTTTTCAAAGTTTCCATTTGGCAAAACGATTGCCATTCTTCCACCTTCCTTTAAAAGTTGTAAACAACGTTCAATAAATAAGATTTCAGCATTTTGATTTGGATAAATAGACTTTGTTTTGTGATACTCGTTGCTATGGTTTGTCCATTTGTGACCCAAATCGAATTTAGAAAGTGTAGAAGTATTTGTGATTTTGGCACCAAAGGGTGGATTTGCCAAAACCAAATCAAAACCTTCTGAATGTGATAAAGAAAGTTTTAAACTGTCTAAATCCTCTAAAGAATTTGTGCAAAGCACATTCGTTTTACCATTGGCTTCTAATAACAATTTCATTTTTGCGATTCGTGCAATACTCTTATTAATATCTGAACCAAAAAGATATTTAGAAACGACTTTCTTCGTGTCAAGTTCAGTATAATTATTTTGCAAATATTTCAAAGCTGACATCAAAAATCCACCGCTTCCACAAGCTGGGTCAATGATAGTTTCGTTTGGTTTTGGTTGCATCATTGCGACACAAAAATCAATCACGGGTTCAGGCGTAAAAAATTGCCCTCTTCCATCCTTTTCGTGGTGCGATAAAAATTTTTGAAACGCCAAACCTTTAGCATCTTGTGAAGAATTGAGTAATGAAATGCCTTGCAGTTTATTAATTGTAAAACCCAATGCGATTGGGCTTATTTTAATACGGTCGTCATTATCAAAAATGTCTGGATAGGCTTGTTTTGTTTGTTCAAATATTTCATTAATTCTTTCAGTAATCGAAAGAATTGGTTTGCCTGTTTTCAATTCATTCCATTCTTCGGCTGAAATGGCAAATTGATTTAGGTTTTCATTTTCGTCAAAAATTTTAACAAACAAAATTTTCACAAATTCCTCTAATGTTTGTTGAGGTGATAGTCCATCATTTGCATAGATGTAATCGTGGATTTCTTCAAATTTTTTAAGAAGATTATCTTCTTTGGTAAGTTGTAGGTCAAATAGCGAATTCATAATTTACACATTTGTGGCAAAAATAACGCACATTTGTGTAAAATGCAAATTAGCGTCCGTCTAATTGACTTTTATCTAATTTTCTAAATTTCGGTTTAGTTTCTTCAATGCATAAAGCAAGGTCACCATACCAAGGTTTTAGCAATTTATGCCTTTTGAAACCGTCTCTTGCAGTTAATATATCAATAGTGTAATTTTGTTGTAGATGGTTCGGTGATTTTCCTTGATGATTTAACTCTGTGCTGTTTACAAAAGCAAAATTGTGTTTTCCTGTTTTAAGGAATAAATCGACGCACAAAATATTGAATTCAGAAACCAAAGGCCCCGTACTTTTTATTTTTGTTATTGGGTCAATTCTAGTAGAGGGCATGTGCGTTTGTAAAAGTCTAATAGGTGCTTTTAAATCCCAATACGCATTTTCATCAAAATTCTTTGCCGTGAAAGTGTCCAACCATTTTTTTATTTCGGCTTTGGTTTTCCAAAGCCCAGTTAAGTCAGGTACACCTGCACCGGGATTTGTTTTACTCCAACCAAATTTTGGGAAAGCTCCGTTGTTATTCTTTTCCCATTCTGCTTTGGCTTTTTCGTAGGAAGAACTGCCAGATTTGTATATACTTGCAACGTGTTTCGCTCTTTCGATAGAATGTTTTGTAAGCAGGGTTAAACAAGATGAAGGCTTTGTAAGTCCGCTTCTCTTTTCAGAATTCGATTTCACCCCTTTACATTCAACAACAAGCCATTCGTCCTTTGTTGAACCCTTTTTTCTAATGTAAAAATCGCCTCTTGCATCTTCGCTTTTGGCATTATTTCCACCTTCTGGTTTCTCTTTTATTCTCAACGCTTCATATCCAATAGAATCAGCATACTCTTTAAACAATTCTTCTCCTAGATTTCCTAAAATATATCCTTCTGCTCCTGGGCTTTTTTGTAGAACCTCTAAAAATCGTTTCTCGTCAATACCAAATTTCGCTTTGATGTAATCTTTTAACACGTCCATTTATTAGTCTTTGAAGAATTCGGAAATGTCGGCATTTAGTGCAATGGCTAATTTTTCAAGGACAGTAATTGATACATTTCTCAAACCTTTTTCGATACTTGGAATGTATGTTCTGTCTAAATCAGCTGTTATAGCAAGCGATTCCTGAGAAATCCTTCTTTCTAACCGCAGTCGTTTGAGATTTTTGCCGAATTTTTGCTTAATATCCATTCTGCAAAATTCTATTATTGTGGATTTCTATACAACGGACTACTGTCAACGTATTATTGATTACACAAAAAAAAATGGCGTGGTAGGGGCATTTGGTAAGTGTCAATTTGTTAACCGATGTCTTATAGGTGCATCGTAGGGTTGCACACAACGGCTGAGGCTATCACAAATGGTAGATTGCGTGGGACTTAGCTGTCAACCAACAAAAATGATTGTGTACTGCAACCTCGCGAATACTTTCGAGGGTTCAATAAATCCAGAGCAAGACTATCATTAGTAGGGTTCCGTGTAGTAGTGGAAGTTAAGGTCAGCATTAGCGTAAACATCGCACTTGTTGTGCTGGATACCTTAAATATTTGTATATATTTACCATTTTCAAATGATAAAAATATGCTTTTTAAACAGCATTAGCATGAAAAGCTTTTGTACTTTTATCCGATAAAAGCGAACCCTATAACCAACCCAATCAAACAATGAAACTACTTGGCCTATCGCCCATGCTTTGGACAAAACACCTTAATTTAACTATAGGGTTTTATACCAATATCCTTAAATTCAACTGCGACGAACTGAACGAAAAAATGGGTTTCGCCTCCCTTAGCCGCGACAATGTGCAGGTGATGTTGGTGGTGCCAAAACAACATCCTGATTTTAAAGAAACGCAGTTTACGGGTTCCATTTACATACATACCGACGATGTGGAAAAAATATGGAAAGAACTGAAGGACAAGGTTGAAGTGGTTTACCCAATCGACAATTTCGAGCATGGCATGCGCGAATTTGCCATTTACGACAACAACAAATACCGGATCATCTTTGGGCAGGAAATCGATCAGGCAAAACTAAAGCCATAACAATCGGTTTGGTGACGATTAATTTGGCCCAACATATTTATTTGCTGCTGTTTCTACTTTCCTAAAATAAACCTGGCAACTATTTTGAACCAACATTGGCACAATAGCGCACATTGTAGAAGAAGAAAAAACACCTGACAGTATCAAAATGGCAAAGCGGATAAAAATCTGCCGGTATTGTATGATTTGAATCCTAACAATAGTATTGAAAACACTATTTCTGTTGTGGCCTGATGTGGCTAAAGTGGTTCGTATTTTATCGGGTAAAGAAGAACTAAGATAATTTATTGGGTAATTTTTAATTGTTAGAAGTCAGAAGACGGTAGTCGGAAGTTATCCCGAAAACTATTTTATCCAATATAAGCAACACATTTTACGTCAATTAGGATTGTTCGATCTATTTTCTATTTTTAGATTTTGATAATAAGTTGGCACCTACTTCCATCTTCGGCCATCGATTATCTGCCCACCAAAAAAATAATTTCATTTACTCTACGACAGAACCAATTATTTTAGATGAATCTGTATTAACTTTGTGGCAATCAACCACAATATATCATCAAATAAAGAAAGGAGATTTATATGGCTACACCAATGCCCGCAAACCCAATCTGCTGTCCGGAATTTGACCCGGTTCCCTGGAATGAAAAAACCTTTGATTGGGACAACAAGAAATTCGTAAAGGAAAAGGTGGCAACATTGTTCTTCATGCCGCTTAATTTTGGCCAGATAATGAAAAAACTGGACCAAAAGCTTACCCATGCATCAGCCACAGCGCCCGATGGGCTTTGTTTATCCGAACACAAATCGATGTGGAAAATGGATCTGTATCTGGCGGTTGACAAAAACATCGCTGATGCCGAAAATGTAACTTTGAGCGGGAAATTTTACAGCAAGGTGTATGAAGGGAAATTTAAGGATACCGGCAAATGGAATACCGATTTTAAAAACACATTAGTATCGAAGCAGTTTAACACCGATAGATGCTTTATGTGGTACACAACCTGCCCGAAATGTGCCAAAAAGTATGGAAAAAACTATGTAGTGTTTATTGCCCGGCTTATATAATGAACAGGTTCCGGAACTGTAATTCCTAACATACACTTCAAAAGCAAGGACCAAAAGAGCAATAAGCCTTCAAGCTATTTGGCTACATAAAAATTTGTAAACTGCTGTAAGTTTCCACTGCCTCGCGGATTCGTTGGCGGGCCATAAATCTATATTGATAACATCTTTTGGTAGCGTTTCTTTCGGTAGTGGGGGATAATCGCTTTGCATTGCATGCTGCCCCTAAAAAGACAGGAAAGAGGAAACGCAAAAGCAGCAAGACGGAAAATGAGATGTTCAGGGACATGATAGTCCAATGCACCAATTCTTAATTCAATGGATGCTGAAAACAGAATCATAACAAAAGATCTCACGAAATATACAGGTGGTTTTCGGTTTTTAAACCTAAGAATATGAGTTCTGATACCCTTGAAAAAATATTGGGAATTGTATGGTAAAATACACTCTACTACAAATATTTTTAAACGGGTAAGACATAATCCGGCAAAGCTTGAACCAATAGTAAAACTTGGGATTCTTGCAACCAATATCCACAATAAAACGCACATAAACAATAGGATTGTTCCCGGACTATTGTAGTTCAATTGTGTTAGTTGCAACTCCGTTTAGCAATGGGTTGAATTTACTGTAATGAATATAAAGAAAACGGTCAAGCTTTGAGGCATCAAAAAACCCCAACACCTCAAATAATATCCCCTTTAATACTTATAATATTTATTTTTGAGTCCGCTCCGAAAAATATTTTTTACCACAAAGAAACAAATTCGCTTAGTTTCACTATGATTTTAATGCTGATTAACAGTTCTTTGTGAACCTTTGCGTCATGGAGTCTTAGTGGCGTTTCTTCATTTTGGGTGTTCCCGGAGGGGACTTATTTTTGCTGAACATAAACATTATCGATATATGTATTACTTTCGCGAAATCGAATTTTCTCATTACCTAACTTGTAAACACTAAAAGCATGAATAAACATCGTATCATTTTTACAGCTATATTGATTTTCGTACTAATTATTAGCATAAACCTTGCCGGTTTAGCTCAAACCCCAGCTCCACACCTACCTATTAAGGTTCATGATCTATGAGAGAATAAAGTGCTTTCCAATAGAGGTACGCCTATTGACGATGGGATGTTACTAATTATTGGGTTGGCGGGCTTTTAAGCAAGCAATATAATTTACGATTATAAGAAAGAGGTTCGAATTGAATAAACATACGTTTGCAAAGCCTCTATTCTTAAGCGGCAATCCAAAACCGCTAATACTTATCATCCACACAGGTTCAGATTCGTGGAACTAACAATAAGGCAATAGGCTGATATTGATAGGGCAAAAAACGAACATTTAAATTTCACCTTACAGGAATGCAGTCTTTTTTCAATCAAATAAGTTTGATTAAAAAAAGGAATGTACATGGCTGAAACCGAAAAGTTTTAGTGGCTTTTCTCTTAATGAAAACCTGACATCCAAATACCTGGCATTTATCCTTTGCCAAAACAACAAAACCGGCTGTGCTTTTTGCGCAGCCTCAACATCAAATAAACATCAATAAACATCAATAAACATCAAATAAAACCAAATAATTTAGCTTATGAAAACTAGATTCTTACAAATTGTACTGATTTTCGCAATCGTAATGCTTTCAGCAAGCGTTGTCCGGGCGACAACTTACACCTGGACCGGCACTACCAGCACTGCATGGGCAACAACAACTAACTGGAGCCCTAGCACAGGATATCCGGGTTCTGCCGCAACATTGGATATTGCACAAATTGGTGTGGTTTCTTTTACCGGAAGTCAACCTACAATGAGTGTTGTCCCACCAAACCCACTTGGTGCAATAACATTGGGTACAGCAACAAATGCAACATTAACCATTTCTGCAGTAATCTCACCTACCATCACAGGTCTGGTAACAATTGGAGCAGGTTCTTCATGGATTGAAACAGCCGCAGCAACGCCTATTTTTAGAGGAGGCATTGCCAATAGCGGAACTTTTACAGCCAGCACGGGTGTTCATACGTTCAACACAAATGCCCAGGCACTTACCGGAACATTATCGATTCCGAGGGTCACGGTTACAACAATAACACTCACCAATAATGGGATATTAACAGTGGGAACAGCACTTGCAGGCACAGGTGGACTTACAAACAGCGCCACCGGGACACTTAATATTGGCGGTCCCACAACAACAGGAATTTCCATTACTACCCTCACGGCCACCGATGCAGGAAATACAGTTAATTATACCGGTGCCGCGCAAACAGTTAAAGCTACAGCGTACGATAACCTGACGCTTTCAGGGACAGGTGCAAAAACTACCACAGGAATTACTGTAAATGCAATCTTTGAATTTGGAGGAAATGCAGCTGTTACCGTTTCGGCAGTGCCGACTTATGGTGCATCTGCAACCCTGAAATACAATAAAACTGCAGTATTCACTGCTGCAACTGAATGGCCAACTTCATTTGCCGGAACCGGGGGTGTCATTATTGCCGGTACCAGTACAGGCGCCATCACAAGGAACGCAGGGGGCCCGTACACGGTTTCGAAATTAACCATCAGCACGAATGCAGTACTGAACTACCAGCGTGCAATTACCGTTAGCGGGACAACCGATATTTACGGAACCGTAAACTGGACATCGAGCAGTACTACTACAAGGGCTGAAACTTTTACCGGTAACGTAACCATTTACAGCGGAGCGGTATGGACAGAACCCGCCACCGGAAACGGTGCCAATAATACATACGACTTTGCTGGTAATTTCACCAACAATGCCAATACCTTCACTGGTTCAGGCACTGGCCTCCATACTTTCAGTGGCACATCAACAACCATCAGTGGTAGTGCAATCACCAATTTTCCCAGTGTGACATTCACCGGGGCCTATACCAACAGCGGAAAATTAACGGCAGCAACCATACTCACTGTAACCGGCGTAACCCTCACCAACGATGGTACAATTACAGCCACCACCGCATTATCTGGTACGGGAGGCATTACCCAGGGCGGAACAGGAATTTTAAATATAGGTGCCGCATCGGCTATAACGACCTTGACTGCAACAGCCGCTGGCAATACGGTGAATTATACCGGAGCAGCCCAAACAATAAAAACACCAACCGGGGCAACACCAACCTATTATAACCTGGGCCTTTCCGGCTCCCTGGCCAAAACTTTCGGAGCAGATATGGCAATCACGGGAAACCTCTCCATATCCGGCACGGCAGTGGCAAGCCTCGTAACCTTCAACTGTACTTCAGCTACACTGCAACTGGGTGGCGTATATCAGGTAGGTGGAACCTGGGGAAGTACTGCCGCCACTGGAGCAACTAATAAAAACCTTACCTATTTTGGAGCCACCGGCACAGGGGTGCTGACTGTCAGTGGCGGTTGTATCGCCGGCCAATGGACCGGCGCTACCAGTGCCGACTGGGCCACCACCTCAAACTGGTGCAGCGGCACGTTGCCAATCGCCTCAACGGATGTAACGATTCCTTCAGGCACCCTCTTCCAGCCCACCATCAGTGCTATCGGTGCTGTATGTAAAAACATGACCATTAACAGCGGGGCCACCCTCACCATGTCGGGCACGGGCGCACTCACCGTTTCCGGCAACTGGTCGAACAGCGGTACACTCACCGCCGGAACAGGAACGGTAACTTTCAACAATACACCTGTAGCGGCTCAGACCATTACAGGCACAAGCGTCTTTAACAACCTCACCATAAACAATACCTTAGGTGTTACTCTTGCAAGCGAAGGTGTGGCAGTTAACGGCATACTTGACCTGCAAAGCACCAATGCCTCTGCCAGCCAGGGCACCCTGCATACAGGCATTTATACACTCCTCATCACCAACGAAGCAGCCTCTACAACCGGCACCGGCGATGTAAGCGGAACCATCAAACGCACCCATACATTTAACCCGAACACCTCTTACTCCTTCGGAAGTCAGTACACCACACTTGATTTTATCAATACAGGAACTCAGCCGAATGAATTGACATGTAAAATTGTGCTTGGATCACCACTGCCCGGAACGGATAATACCGGATCGGTGCTCAGGTATTACAGCTTTGCTCAAACAGGCACCACCGGTACCGATCAGGTAATTGTCAACCTGAGATACCTCGTCGCTGAATTGCAGTCAAACACAGAATCGAACCTGGTGTTTTATGATTACCATACTGCTAACAGTTCAAGCCATGAACATGGTAAAACAAATTATGACGCTACCAACCACTGGACTGGCTTGTCTGGTCGTTTGATTGGATATATTGCGCTGCCAACCCTGGCTGAAAAACAGTGGGGATTGAGGAATTCAAGTGCAGTTAAAAACACATGGGACGGTTCGGTGAGTACCGACTGGACTACAGGTGGAAACTGGTCGACAAATGTGGCACCATTAACGACTGAGAATGTCCTCATCCCGGTTGTAGCCACAGTTTACCCTGTTCTTACATCAAATGTAGAAATCAAGACCCTCGAAATTGCCACCGGTGCCACGCTTACAGCCGGGTCGGGAACCTATTACAACATCACCATCAATGGAAATCTTGCCGCCTGGATAAATCACGGAACATTTGTGCCTGGAACAGGAAGAGTTGTTTTTTCACACAATGTATCTGGCGAACTCGTTGCAATGGATGGAACAACAGATTTTTACGACATAGAGACCCTTTATGCAAATACTTACCTGCAGCCTGCCTCGGATAACACCATGAAAATTGCCGGGAACATCTATCAAACTGCAGGAATTATTGACCTTGTTACCACCTCCAATACCGTTGATTACACAGGAACGACAAGCAGAACCATTATCAACCCTGTCGGCCCCGCATCTGACAGAGGTTATCACGGATTGAAAATAAGCACTACCGGCGGGGGAACCATCACATTCCCCTCCACCCTGAATATTGCCGGCGATTTCACCAACAACGGAACTGTTTCAGCAGGAAGCGGAACGGTTATCATGAAGGACAACGAGCATCTGCAAAACATCGGGGGAATCACCTCCACTGCCTTCTACAACCTGACCATCGACAACACCAATCAGAGCGTGTTTGTTAATAGCCCGATCACTGTGTCAAATGCGCTCGCCGTGAACTCACTCACAACCATGGATATGGTTACGAACGCACTAAACGGCGTTACTTCAACCAGCGGAACCGGAACCTTCAAAACACAGAATACCTCTTCTACGCCAATCCCCTCAGGGAAAACCTGGAGCTTTGATGCAGATTATAATGGTGCAGGCCAGACAGTGATGGCAGGCACGTATGCGAACCTGACCCTCTCCGGAAGCGGTACCAAAACGGCTGCCGGCGCGTTGTCGGTGACGGGAGCACTTGCGGTTGCATCGGGCATAACACTCGACATGGTCACCTATGCTTTGTCGGGCGTGGCAACCAACAGCGGCACCGGAACCCTGAAAACCCAAAACACCTCCCCAACCCCCATCCCCTTTGGTAAAACCTGGGGTTTTGGCCTGGTGGAATACAATGGCGCAGGACAAACGGTGATCGATGGCACATACACCGACCTGACACTCTCAGGCAGCGGAACAAAGACACTTCCCTCCGCATCCACCACGATCGGCGGCAATTTTCTGCAAAGCGGATCAGCGGCTGCATCAGGTGCTGCGGGTGCAATGAGTCTTTCGGGTAACTTCACCAACAGTAGCAGCGGGTCGTTCGCCCCTTCGGCAGGCACTTTTACCTTTGGCGGCACTACTGCCCAAACCATTGACGCAACAGGAGCCATTGCTTTCAGCGGACTTACGATCAACAATGCTGCAGGAGTAACCGGTTCATGCGATATATCGGTGAGCGGGGAACTCTATCTGCAGAGCGCCAATGCGTCGGATGTAAAGGGAAGCCTTGATATGGTTGATCCTTTTAAACTTTCCCTCGGTATCGATGCCACCACCACCGGAACAGGCGATGTTACCGGTATTGTACGCAGGGCACATACATTTGTTGCAGGTACTTCGTACACTTTTAATCACCAGTTCTCGACCATTATTCTTTCTGCTGGCGGTACTTTCCCAACTGCATTGGAAAATAAGCTTAAAATCGGAACAGCCCCATCTTGGAAACCATTAGCCGTAAAACGAATTGATGACTGGATTCGGGAAGGAGCAGGAACCGGTAGCTATTTAATAATAGCCTCGCATTACCTCGATAGCGAGCTGCAGGGAAATGATGAAAACAAAATTGTAAGATGGAAATATGTTTCAACTTCCAGTCCGACTGTTACAGAAGTGGGTCGTTCTGCCTACAGTACATCAGATAATTGGGTAGCGAATGCGAATATTGCTGTTGCCACTAAAATACATACAGCTTACGGATGGGAGCGATCCTATGCAAACTCAGAGGTTGCAACGCTTACATGGAATGGTTCGTTAAATACAGATTTCAGTAATCAGAATAACTGGACTCCCGCTGGAACACCCGGATCTACAAAGAATATTGTAATACCTGATGGTTCACAAACTTCTAATACTCCTGTTTTAACAGCCGCAACAGAAATAAACAGCCTGTCAATAGAAAATGCGGGTGTATTAAACTCGGGCAATTTCTTGCTTACTGTTTACGGTACCACAGGTGCTTGGAATAACCAGGGAATCTTTAACTCTGGAACCGGAACAGTCGTTTTTACAGGCAAGTCTGCGGATCTATCAGGAAGCACCGATTTTTACAACCTTACCATCAATGAAAATGCCCGTTTAGCTACTCTGTCAGGGGCAGTGATTGGTATTGGCGGAGCGGTTACCATCAATGGAACCGCAGGCACAAGAGGAATCTGGAGTACATTTTCTTCGGGCATCACTACGGTTAATTACAAAGGCGGAGATCAAACTGTGGTTATTCCTGATGCATCCACCAACCGTTATTATAACCTGATGTTAAGCGGCAGCGGAATCAAAACCATGCCAGCCTCAGCGATGACCTTACATGGTACGTTCACCATGAGTGGCACAGCCTCGGCAACTGCCCAGGGTGCGTTATCCATTATTGGCAGTCACCCAAATGTTATAATCGGCGATGGAACCTCGTTTGCAGCAGGCAGCTTTACACATAATATTGCGGGCAATTTTGAGAACAACGGTACTTTTGTTTCAGCCGGGAGCACATTCAATTTTAACGGGACCAGCTTACAGACTATTGGCGGCACCACAGAACCCACGACGTTCGGTGATGTAACGGTTTCAAACACCAATGGCGTTGTGTTGCAGAATAATGTCACTGCTTCCGCATTAAACATTACCACTGGTGCTTTAACCGTAACTGCCGGCAAGTATATAACCGCCAATGGAACAACAACGCTAAATTCTGCTGAATGCCTGGTTTTAAAATCGGATGCCACCGGAACTGCTTCTTTTATCGATAATGGAACTATCACGATCACAAATAGTGGTTCAGCCAAGGTTGAACGTTACCTAACTCCCTACGCTGGTCCAACAGATTCTCAATACCATTTCTTTTCGTCGCCGGTTGCAGGCCAGCAAATACGGAGCGAATTTGTAAGTCTGCCGAATACAACGAATGACTTTTATGCCTGGGGCGAAACGACCAATGAGTGGATAAACACAAAAAACCTTTTAGATGGCAGTTGGAACAGCGGTTTTGAAAATACGTTCACTCAGGGCAAAGGTTACCTTGTGTCATACCCATCAACAGTTACTAAAAACTTTATTGGCACGCCCTACACGAGTACGGATGGTTTAACAATGAATTGTTCTTATACCACGGGTAAAGGCAACGGATGGAACCTGCTAGGGAACCCATTCCCATCACCGATCGATTGGGAATCAATCACCAAAACAAATATGGATGATGCACTCTATTACTATGATAATACGGCTGCCAATTATAGGTACTATGTTGGCTCATCCGGTGGTTTGAATGGAGGTAGTCAGTATATCCCTGCCATGCAGGGCTTTATGGTTCATGCAACATCAGCAAGTGGCACACCAAATATTAAAATGAAAAACTCAGATCGTGTTCAGTATGGACTAAATACCTACTACAAGAGTGAATCCATGACTTCCAACATCCTTGACCTGAATGTGGAAGGCAACGGTTACAACGACTATACCCGTGTATGTTTTTATGGAAGTGCCACCAGCGAATTCGATGGCAGGTACGATGCCTATAAAATGTGGAGCTACAATACAAAAGTACCTCAGATATATACAATCACTCCGGCCAACACTTCCCTTGCAATAAATACCTTACCGGAATCGGTACTGGAAGGCGGCACTGTCCCGCTTAATTTTAAAGCATCCACTACAGGTACCTACACGCTTACAGCAGAGAAAATAAACACATTCTCTGCTACATACATTACGCTGGAAGATAAGGCTACCAATACACTACAGAAGCTCAACGACAAGCCTGTGTACACTTTTACGGCTACTCCACAGGATGCAATAAATCGTTTTGTGCTGCATTTTAAAGATGCCACTTCCATACCCGAACCTACCACTGATAAGGGCATAGTAGTAAGCTTTATTAATGGCATAGTAAAAGTTGAAACGGACCTGATCGGTGTTAGCGGTGATATCAAGGTATCGGATATGAATGGCCGCACGGTTGCTGTATCTAAATATATATCAGGAACTGCTACTACTTTCCACCTGAATGTAAAACCTGGTGTTTATATGGTTAGTTTGTACACAGCCAACCAAATTTATAGCCAGAAAGTGCTTGTGTATTAAAAGGGTATTAGGCCTTACTTTCAAGGTAGTGATAGCAAATTAGCATACCGATTACAAAAGTCGCCCCGACACTTGCCGAAAAGCATTGTCGGGGCGAATTTTAAAAAATACCCGCTTCGAGGCTATGTAAAAACCTGTTGAGTGGTTAATTTCAAATCCCCTCATTTTCAAATTCCCTCATTTTCAAATTCCCACTTAACCACCTCATTTTCAAAATATCCCATTATCGCATTATATCCCATTATCTCAATTCACAAATTCGTTCAAATATTCAATCTCAGCCCTTATTTCTTTAGCCCTTATTGCTATTTGCTCATCATTGAAATCCTCCATCAATTCGAATTGGAGCAATTGTTTTGCAAGGATTTCGAAACATGCCGATAAAGCGGTGCCTTTCATTTTATGGGCAATGGTTTTTATGGGGGCGCTTACCTGATTTTTTATGGCTTCGTCAAGTTCTGGCAAGGTAATGTTGAGATTTATTTTTGCCATCGACAGCAATTCATGCTGAAACTCTTTATCGTTACCAACAAATTTTATCAGGTTATCGGCATTAAAATGCAGTTCTTTATCTATTTGTATGTTTTCTTTTGCCGGTATTGCCAGGCCTGCATTATTGTTCAGCCATCTTCCAATAATTTTTGCAATGGTATCCCTTACAACAGGTTTGGTGGTGTAATCGTCCATTCCTATCGACAGGCATTTTTCCATTTCGCCTTTTACAGTACCAGCGGTAAGTGCGCATATTGGAACCCTTTTGTCATCCTCTAATTTTCGGATTGCTTCAGTGGCCTCGTAACCATTCATTATTGGCATCTGCACGTCCATAAAAATAAAATCAGGCGATACCTCAAGAAATTTGTCAACCGCTATTTTTCCATTTCTGGCTTCAACCAAAGCTGCATTGGGAAGAACATCCTTAAGTATTGTTTTTGCCAAAAACATATTAACTGGGTTGTCCTCAACGATCATTATCGTATAAGCCTGTTTATCGGTTTCTTTGGTAGAGCCAGCAATTGATTGTTCTTTATTTTCGCCTTTTTTCTCGCTTATGTTCAAGCGCGAAAGTGCATCATAAAGCTGTTGCATCTTAATTGGCTTTACCAAACGGTGCTTTATATTCAATTCATCACAAGAAACTTTCACATTTTCATCATCGGAAGAACTACACAAAAGTATTGC
>CAIRHD010000387.1 GCA_903878265.1 uncultured Bacteroidales bacterium
TTAACCTGTATTTGTTCAAAAGCTAAAGCCTATCATTACAGGTATTTGCGTTGTGAAACTATTTCTCGAAAGAAAACTTATAGGAAGCACTTTTCTTCGGGGCGGTTTTATAAATGGCAGCTTGTGTTACATATAGTTTTGTGCCCAGGGATTCAGGTTTTTTTTCGCCTTTTATAACCAATTTTACCTTGTGTTGGGTGTCGGCCAAACCTGTAACATGCCAAATCGTAACATTTTCATGCTCCTGCTTGTTATAATCGTAATAGGTGTCGATGCTGCGCACGAACTTCCCATCGAGGAACACATCGGCTTTACCGCCGTCCTTTACCCAATTGCCATCAATTGAAACGCCGGTTCCCGAAAAACCTAATTCAATAGCATCACCAGCTTTTTCGGCAAATTCCGATTGATCACGAGGCTTTTCGCCAGGGTTGCCAAGCCTTTTGTAGGTCTGCCAGTTTCCTGTAAAGATCCAGGCTTGCTTATCAAAAATGGATATTTTCTTATCCAGCACAACATTTGGAAACGATACTTCCATTGGGGCTGCAACCGGTACCTGCTGTGCTATAGTTATTTCATTTCCAGCAACTTTGCCACCATTTTCGGACACGAGCTTAAGGGTATACTGGTATGTGTTTTCAACCGCTTTGTTGAATGAATAATCGGTATTTATAAATAAGGAATCGCCCATAAAGCTAACACCTTCTTTCATATCCTGAGGCAGTTTATCGAAACCAATGATCACACCCAGCAAAGCCATGGCATTACTTGGGTTGCAATCGGCATCCTGACCGCAACGCGTGGTAACTTCCATTGTTTTCATCGGATCCCCATCGCCATACAGAAGCCCCATTACAATAAATGCCCCGTTGAACTTTGCATCAATATTAAAATTATCGCCGGCCATGCAAAAATGGTCATGACCCCATTTGGCCTGCAATTCTTTCCAAGCGGCTCTCCAGTCGTTCGGATAATGTTTGTGTAGCGTGATAACATCGGCGATAATTTTGGCATAATCGCTTTCTGCCGGGATAGATTTGAGCGATTTCTCAATAATGGAAGGGATGTCGTTTTCGAAAAAAGCATGGGTATAAAGGGCTGAGAGAAAAATCCCGCCAAACAAGGCATCGCCATAATTCATGATATGGCCGATTTTAACAGACATACTTGATGCAGTATTTGGCATGCCCGGACACATAAAACCAAGATAATCGGCTTCAATCTGAAAATCTATATCATCGGCATGTGAATTAAACTCAGGATTGCCCGAGGCGGGAGGGAAAATGCCGTCGTAATAATTTTTTCGCGCCTGAACATTGGCGTGCCAGAGCATGTAACCTGCTTTGGCAAACATTTCCTGGAATTTTTTTGCCGGTGCATCCATACCGTATTTATCCATGGTCATCATAAAAGTGAGCTGAACATAAATATCGTCCTGCCACATGCTTCCACGAATATCTTTTGGTGTCCATTTTATCGAATCTTCATAAGTAATCCCAAGCGCGCGGAATTCGACTGGTGCACCATACGTAACGCCAATCATTTTACCGGCCCAGCCTCCGGCAATTTTGTCCTTCAGGGTTTTGGCAGCAATTGTTTTCAATTCAGAGGTTTTGGTTTGGCCAAATCCTATATGTATTGAAACAACAAGAATGAAGATTATCAATAAAATTTTTTTCATTTCCTTCCTTTTTGATTGCTGTATTTCTGTGTCGGGAACTTTTTGATTGACTATTTAATAGGGCATTTTGAGTTTTTAAATACCAACAAGGTAGATCAAATTCAAAGAGATAAAACTTTAGGCATTTTAGGCACTTTAAGTACTTTAGGCAATTGATGCACTCAAGGCACTTTAATTACTCAAACTATTTTAGGTTGGAGGTTGCTTTATCCCAACTTATTTGTAACTGAATCCCAATTTTGCAAGACCCACCTGTATTTCGGGGGCGCTCATAAAACGGTTCCAAGGCAAGCCTGTGCGGTAATTTTCGATCATGCAGATTTGTGGTCCCTGATCAATAGCAATGTAACTACTGGCCCACCAGTTTTGCGAAACGCTGAATGCATCATAAAACCCATAATCGCCCCAAAGCTTATCTCCCAGGATAAAATAGAAATACCTGATTGCATCCATGCTTTGAACCGGCGAAAACGGAAGGGATGAAACTGCCGCTGTTGGTGTAATTACGCCGCGGTCGTTGGTAGGTTCGCTAACCCCATAACCTGAAGGAATATCGCCAGCGGTTAAGCCCCAGCACGATGAATTGTAATTTGGGAATTTTTTCGGGTTGTTCACACAATAAGCCCAATTGATAAGTGAGTGGTTTGTATTTTGCACCATGTAATTTGCATAAGCATCTGTAAGGTTCCGTGGGTCAAGCCCAAGAAAGGAATAATGGGCAAAAAACAACGGCCCGCCATAGTCGTACCCAACGGGCAAGGTGTATCCGTAAAA
>CAIRHD010000388.1 GCA_903878265.1 uncultured Bacteroidales bacterium
ACAATACTTACATAATCACGGTTACAGTGGGCAAGGCATGACCATAGCGGTATTAGATGCTGGTTTTAATTCGGTAGATGTAATGACTTGTTTCGATAGCCTTCGCGCCAACAACCAAATAAAAGGCACCCGCGATTTTGCCCAGCCAGGAAACAATGTGTATGCGACCACCATGCATTCGCATGGCACAAGCGTGCTTTCGTGCATGGGAGCTTATGTTAACGGACAAATGGTTGGCACTGCGCCTAAAGCTGATTATTGGCTTTTACGTTCGGAAGTTGGTGAATATGAGAATATTATTGAAGAATATTTTTGGGTGAGCGCAGCAGAGTTTGCCGACAGCATTGGCGCCGATTTGATCAACTCTTCATTGGGTTATACAGAATTTGATCCTCCCGGAACCACAAACCATACGTATGCCGATATGGATGGAAACACCACTTACATCACCAAAGGTGCTGATAAAGCAGCCGAAAAAGGTATTTTGGTGGTGAACAGTGCCGGTAATTCAGGCGGTCTTTACGATCCTTGGAAATACATAGGTGCGCCTGCCGATGGCGATAGCGTGTTTTCGATCGGCTCAGTTGATGCTTCTGGCAACCGGTCTTCATTTAGTTCATTAGGCCCAACATACGACAGGCGGATAAAGCCAACCGTTTCGGCACAAGGCTCAAATTCGGCAATTTTTTATCCTGGCGGGTTAAGTTATGGCAGCGGAACTTCATTTTCATCACCTATTACCTGTGGGATTACGGCTTGTCTGTGGCAGGCACTTCCCGCTCTTAACAATATGGGAATCATTGAAGCAATAAAGGCAACTTCAAGCCAGGTGAACCATCCTGATTCTTTGTTGGGGTGGGGAATCCCTAACTATGAGTTAGCGCTTACAACCCTTTCGGCTGAAACCCAAACTGCAAACAAAGCACTGAAAACTTACCCAAATCCGGTTTCCAATAAGCTCACAATCAGCCTCCCTGAAAAAATGCATGGGAACTATACCGTTCAAATAATTGATATTCAGGGAAAAACATTGTATTCAACAAAAGGATACAACGATTTATTGCGCAGTTTGCAAATCAATACTATAAGCTACCTTTCATCAGGCATATATTTGATCAAGCTTACTGACGATTTGACAACCTACTCTGGGAAATTTGTCAAAAAATAGAAAACCTTGAGTCCGCTCCAATAACCCTAAAAAGAAGAAAACCACGGAGGCACAGAGAACACAGAGGGCCACAGAGTATTGATAATCATAACTTTAAACTTAGTAAAACTTACTGGATTTGTGCATCAGTGGCGAAAAATGACTTTTCGGAGTGGACACAAACCTTACTTATTTGAAAAACCGGTTTAATGACAGGTTTTTTTATGGAATATAGAAACAAATAAATTGAGTAACGTAAACACATACAGGGTTTTAAAAATAAACAGGAATTTGCCTTTTACAGAATTTTTCTGCATATAAACCATTGCCTGGTTAAATCCATTTTCGATTTCGATATGAGAATAAGCCGAACCGATAAAAAAGTTCAATAATCC
>CAIRHD010000389.1 GCA_903878265.1 uncultured Bacteroidales bacterium
CCATAATAGGAGGGGACCACATCTTCTCCTCCTGTAAATACTATCGCATCGCAGTTTGCAAGTAATTTTATTGCCGAATCAATTTGCATTTCCCGCAAATCAACAATTTCTGCCAATGAATCGCCACGGTGGATCCAATTCACATAATTCTCGCTTCCCGATGATAAGGCAATGTGCAAAGGCTTATCGACTTTTGCAGTTTTACACCCAAAAAGGAATGTAAACCCAGCGAATAATAATAAAGTTGCGATTTTTTTTAATGATTTTGTAGTCATGCTTTTATCGTTTTTAATTGGTTAAACAAATATTTTTGAGTTATTTACGATTTCTAAATTGCAGTTTTATAGCAGGTTATATTTTCCTGTTGCAATATTTTTCAAATAGTACAACCTTTTCTAAGCAACTGCTTCGAGGGTAAAAAAATGCTCGAACTTCTATTTTTCACTTTTCACTTTTCATTCTTCACTCAATAGAGCAAGTGCATTTTCTCCTTTTCACGCCATCCCGCATCATACCGGTTTTCGACAAAACAAATCAGCAGGTCAGCATCATATTTATTGTCGGCAAACCAAATTGATTTTTTTGCATCATATTTATTCTTACAAAAATACCAAAGGCCTTTATTTCCTTCGGCATCATAAGCGTTGTTCACTTTGTAAACCAAAAGGTCGGCGTCGTATCTGTTTTCGACCACAAAAACTTTAATATCAGCATCATAACGATTGTTACAGCTATAAACTTTCTGGGCTTTGACCCCAAAGGATGACGCAAACAATAAACAAAACAACATTAATATGAATGACTTTTGCATAGCGCGAAATTTTGATAAAAGTAAATAAATACAAGATTCAAAAGACTATTCGACGACGAAAACCCCAAAATAAAGAAATGCCACCAAGCATGGTACTCAGTGGCAAAAAAAACTTCTTTGAATGGTTTTAAGGTTTAAAAATTCAACAACTCCATTGCGGCAGCATAAATACGGTCCTGATCGGGAAGTATTGCTTTTTCGAGGATTCGGTTGAATCCAACTGGTGTAAACGTGGAACCTACCCTGCGCACAGGTGCATCCAGAAATTTGAATCCTTCGTTTGAAATCAGGGCTGCAATCTCACCTCCAAATCCACCAAAAACTTTATCTTCATGCACAACCAAGGCACGGCCAGTTTTTTTTACGCTTTCTAAAATTGCATCTTTATCGAGCGGGATAAGGGAGCGGATATCAATTACTTCGATGCTTTTTCCCGTTTCCTCAGCTACCCGGTTGGCCACAGCAATACTCATGTGAGTAGTGTTTCCATAGGTAATGATACTCAAATCTTTTCCATCCCTTCGTGTGCGGGCTTTGCCAAAAGGAACCTCAAAATCATCAGGAACAAAGGTTTCGGCAACAGGATCGTTGTAAAGTGCTTTTGGTTCGAGGAATAGGGTAGGGCCTCTCGATCGCATCGAAGTGCGGAGCAAACCGGCAGCATCATCAGCAAAAGAAGGGTAAACAATGCGCACGCCAGGAATTGCGGCCAATGAACCTTCAATATTTTGTGAATGATATAAACCGCCTCCAATATATCCACCAGAAGCAAGCCGGATGGTAATGTTTGGCGAAAAAGCCCCATTGCTTCGCCAGTAATCATGCGAAAGCTCAATATATTGTTCCATTGCAGGCCAGAAATAATCGGCAAACTCGGCGCCCTCAACAACAATCCTTATTTTATCGCTGTAACGGCTCATGCCGTTTGCGGTTCCTAAGATAAAGTCTTCGGCAATAGGCCCATTAAAAACACGTTCGCTGCCAAACTCCTGCTGCATACCTTTGGTAACATTAAAAATGCCTCCTTTATCTTTGTTTGCAACATCCTGTCCCCAAATAAATGTATCAGGGTTTAACCGGAATTCTTGTTTTAGGGTTTCATTCAGTGCTTGGATAAGCTTGACTTTTTGTCCAACTGTTTGATTGTGTATTCCATCAGGATATTTTACAGGAATATATTCTTCGGGAAATACAAAGTTGAAAATAGAAGCGGGGTCAGGATCCGGTGCAGCAAGGGCTTTGCGGTGTGCGGCCATCATTTCTTTCTGCGCCTGATCGTCAATAACTGTCAATTCGTCTTGCGTGAACCTTTGCGAATGTAAAAGGATAATCCGGAACCGGTCTAATGGGTCGCTGGCTTTTGCACAATGCCTTTCATTTTCGTCGCGGTAAAGCTCGTGCTTATCGGAATTGGAATGGGAATGGATGCGTACACAACTTGCATGTACAATCACAGGTTCTTGTTTTTCAACGGCATGGCGTTTGGCCATTTCCATTGCAGTCATCGAAGCGAAAATGTTCTTTCCGTCGCAATGTATAATCCTCAGATTTTTAAAGCCTTTGAAATTGTCGGCGGCAAAAGCATTGGCCGATTGGTCGCGTTGCGGAACCGAAATCCCATAACGGTTATCCTGAAACACAAAAATAACAGGCAGTTTTTCGTTGCTTGCCCCGTTAATAGCTTCGTAAACATAACCTTCGGATGTAGACGATTCGCCTTGCGAACTTATGGCTACTCCTTTTCCACCATATTTTTTGATGGCTCTTGCAACCCCAACTGCATGAAGGGTATGATTGCCGGTTGCCGATGAAACGTTGTGGATGTTCCACTCAGGTTTTGCAAAATGGTTCGACATGTGCCGTCCACCACTGGCGAGATCTGTAGCTTTTGAAATTCCATTAAGGATAATTTCCTCAGCCGAAATACCTGCTGAAATTGCCGTGAGCATATCGCGGTAATATGGGAAAAGATGGTCTGTATTCCGATCAAACGTTTGTCCTATAGCAAGTTGTATCCCATCGTGGCCTGCATAAGGCGCGTGGTACGACCATCCCAATGCTTGTTTCAGATAGTTTGGTGCCCGTTCGTCGAGTTTACGTCCCAATGTCAATAAATAATACCATTTTTGTAATGTTTCTTTATCAACAGTATCCAATTTGAATTCTTTACGCTTTTCCATTCGTAGTGTAGCTTATTTTAAATTTAAAGTAAAATAACGATTAAAATCTGGTTTTGTTCGCAAAAACCGGTTTCCATTTCGTTAAAAGTGGGGTTTTAAGTCCGTTATTGTAAATTTGGGTTGCAATATCTCAAGGGTTGGATGAAGGGATTTAAAAAGTGGGAAGTTTCATTAATCATGGAAATTAGTATTCCTGATTATTCGCTTTACCAGAAATGTATTGGTGTTGCCTACTTTATCGCAAATTCTATTTTTCGATGATAAATTAAAAAATAACCGCTTTGTCAATTTCCAGCTCCGAATTAAACATTATACACTACCCCCGAATAATGGTGTACATGCCGTTTTCACTTAACCTTATTATTGTCGAGGGTTTTGACCTGGTAAAATAATCTTGTTTATACTTTATGATATAATCCACTTTTGCCTTTACTTCAGGGGCAATTTGGCTGAAGACTGCAGGTGAGTCAAATCCTGAGATATTTGCCGAAGTAGAAACTATCGGTTTGCCAAACCTTCGGATTAACTCGGAACAAAAATCATCTTTCACTATGCGGATAGCAATAGTACCGTCGTCTGCAATTACTTTAGGCGAAAGTTTGCGTGCATTGGAATAAATAATTGTAACAGGGTTAGTTAAGTTTGCCAATAAATCAGCGGTAATATCGGGCACTTTTTCAATATAAGTATTTAGCTTGTCAATATGGTCGATAAGTATTATCAGGCTTTTGGCTTCTGTGCGGCTTTTGATGCTGTAGATTTTTTCAACAGCTTTAGTATTGGTTGCATCACATCCCAAACCCCAAACTGTATCGGTTGGATACAATATTGTGCCTCCAGATTCGAGTATTACAAGCGATTTCTCTATATCATCATTGAAATCCATACCTTTATTTGTTTAATTTGCATTTTAAGACAATTCATGAAAATCAATGCAATAAGTTCAAGTAAACGTTCATCAGGTTAGCTGCAACATTTACTTCATCGAACTTTTTGCCATGCTCGTAACCTTTTTCGATCATCAACTTTCTTGTATTCGGACTATTCAAAACATCGGTTAAGCATTTTCCCATTTCTTCAATATTATACGGGTCGCAATATTTAGCAGCATCGCCACCAGTTTCCTCAAAACAACTTCCTGTGCTTGTAATTACTGGCACACCAGAATAAAGTGCTTCGAGAATTGGTATTCCAAACCCCTCAAAAACAGAAGGATAAACAAAAACCATGGCCGATTGGTAAAGTGCCGGCAAATCGGCAGATTCAACATTATGCCTGAACATAATTTTGTTTCCAATGGGGTTTTGCTTCAAATATTCGTTGATTTCGCTGAGATAAGCGGTAGGTTTTCCAACTATTAATAGCGGAATAACAATATTCTGGTTTATGTACGCTTTGATGAGGGAAAGGGCATTTTTTCGCTTCTCGATTGTGCCAAGATATAGGATGAAACTTCCGGGAAGATTATATTTCTTTGTGATTTCAGCTTTTTTTTCGGGTGATGCAATTTTACGAAAAACCGGATCACAGGTTTGATAAACAACTTCAATCTTAGCAGGATCAATGCCCAAAAAGTGTGTAATATCCTGTTTTGTGGCTTCGCTTATCGCAATTATTTTATTGGCAATACGGCAGGCATTGCTAAATTTATGAAAATATATTTGCCGGTCAATGTACTGATAATACTGCGGATACCTTAAAAATATCAAGTCGTGGATGGTAACTACCGATTTTGCCCCGCTCTTTGTAATACTCCACGGAAGCTCGTTGCTCAACCCATGATAAATATCTAACTTTTGATTTTTGATGTCATGATGTATTCCCCAAGAACGCCAAAATGAAGGAAAAGAAGCTGAAATTCTTTGACTTGGACTTATAGTATACTGATTGGGCGAAGGTTGAAATAGATTCCTGCTATCTTGTTTGGAAAATAAAAAGTAAGAATTATTGGGATAATAATTGGATAGCAACCGAATGGTACTGCGGCTGTAATTGCCGAGGCCACTGCGGTTTAAAAAGGCGCGTTTCGCGTCGAATCCAATATTCATATCAATTTTAGTAATCTATTCAGATGCAGAAACTTAGAAAGAAATATCATACTCGCGAAGTGCTTCGTTGAGTGAAGTCTTTAGATCGGTAGAAGGTTTACGCTGTCCAATTATCAAAGCACAGCTCACTTGATACTCGCCGGCAGGATATTTTTTTGTGTAAGAACCTGGTATAACCACGGATCTGGAAGGTACAAATCCTTTGTATTCAATAGGTTGGCTTCCAGTAACATCAATAATACGGGTGCTTTGGGTAATTACAACATTCGCGCCAAGCACTGCTTCAGAGGCTATTCGGGCACCTTCCACAACGATACAACGCGAGCCAATAAAGCAGTTGTCTTCAATTATAACCGGTGCAGCTTGCACGGGTTCGAGAACGCCTCCAATTCCAACGCCACCACTTAGGTGGACATTCGAGCCGATTTGCGCACAACTGCCAACCGTAGCCCAAGTATCAACCATTGTTCCCGCTCCAACCCAAGCACCGATATTTATATATGAAGGCATCAAAATCACACCCGGTGAAAGGTACGATCCAAACCGCGCAACAGCATGAGGTACAACCCTAACGCCAAGTTCTTTATATTTGCGTTTCAAAGGGATTTTATCATGGAATTCCATTGGCCCAGCCTCCAAAACCTCCATTTGGCGCAAAGGAAAGTATAAAATAACGGCCTTTTTAATCCACTCATTCACTTTCCATACGCCTTCTATTGGTTCGGCAACGCGGATTAAACCTTTATCTAAAAGTTCAACTACTTGATAAACAGTATTTTTAGTTTCATCGCTGTTTAATAGTGAACGATTATCCCATGCATGCTCAACAATCGCTTTTAAATGATCCATTCACAGATTTTTTCCCTGTAAAATTAAGTAATTTAGAGTGATATGAACGTTGTAAGTAGATTAAATGTAAAAAAGATGCTATGAAAGCCTCTATGAAAGCCTTTTTCGAGATTTTTTCTTTGTAATTTTGCCGCAAAATAATAGATTTGGGCAGAATTGTAGCGATTGATTATGGTCAGAAAAGGGTTGGCCTTGCGGTTACTGATGAACTCAGGATGATTGCAGGCGCACTTGCGACAGTACATTCCAAAGATGTTATAGCATTTCTGAAAGAGTACGTTTTACGCGAAAAGGTTGATTGCTTTGTAGTTGGCTATCCACTTACAATGCAAAATGAACTATCTGAATCGGCCAGATTCACTGAGCCATTTGTAAAACATTTGCAAAAAACTTTTCCTCAGATTCCTGTTGAGCGGATGGACGAAAGGTTTACATCAAAAATGGCTACGGCAGCCATCCTCGAATCAGGAGCTAAAAAAAAAGACCGACAAAATAAATCTCTGGTCGATAAAGTAAGCGCGGTTATTATCCTTCAATCGTTTATGGAGATGAAAGCTATGCAGCGATGAACCTTTTATGCCTTTTATGGTTTGGAAAGATATAATTTGAAGATTTGAAAAATGGGGATTTGAAAATGACCATTTGAACGAAATTTTTGTCAAAACAAAACCAACCAATAGAAAATGCTGTTTTCAAGTCTTAAACTCACCACCCAAACTACCATAAACCCTTTAACCTATCAACTAAATTACCATCAACGACACACATGATTTTACCTGTAGTAGCCGCCGGGCATCCTAATTTACGCAAATTTTCAGTTGACATAACCACTGAGTATCCTGGTTTGCAACAACTTATTACTGATATGTGGGAAACCATGTATTTTTCGTCTGGCGTAGGTTTGGCCGCACCTCAGATAAATAAGCAAATCAGGCTTTTTGTAATTGATGCTTCGCCTTACGAGAAAGAAAAACCCGACACCAAAGACTTTAAAAAAGTTTTCATCAACGCTAAAATTGTTGAGGAAAGGGGAGAGGAGTGGGCATTCAACGAAGGTTGCCTTAGTATTCCTGATATTCACGAAGATGTGATGCGCAAGGCAGAGGTTAGGATTCAATATTATGATGAAAATTTTGGTTACCACGATGAATGGTTTTCGGATATTGTGGCAAGGATCATACAGCATGAATACGATCACCTCGAAGGCATTTTGTTTGTAGATAAAATTCACCCATTGCGAAAAATTATGGTAAAACGTAAACTTCTCGAAATATCTAAAGGTATCACCGAGGCTAAGTACAAAATGATATTCCCACCCAAAAAACGCTGATATATACTTGAATATCTCAAATAAACCAAATCGAAAAATGAAAAATATATTAAGCCTACTAACAATTACTTTCTCTCTATTTCTATTTTCCTGTTCGCCTTCGCGAAACGAAATGTTGGATAAAATTTCTAGCATGGAATCGAAAATGAAGACATCACCAAAAGTTGATACCGTTGCGGTAACCCAATTAATAAGTGCGTACCAAAATTTTGCTTCAAAATATGCAAGCGATAGCTCGGCCCCTGAAAATCTTTACAAAGCAGCCGGACTGGCAGTTGGTTTTAACCGTGGGGTTCAGGCAATTGACCTATATGAGAAATTGATTGTTTCATATCCTCAGTATAAAAAAATACCCGAATGTTATTTTATGCAAGCTTTTGCTTATGAAAATGTAATTGGTAACATTGTGAAAGCTAATGAGTGTTACAACCGATTTTTGGCAAAATTCCCTAACCATGAATTGGCCGACGATGCCCAAGCCGCAATTAAATTTTTGGGCAAAACACCCGAAGAAATGGTGCATGAATTTGAAAAGATGAATGCCGATTCGTTGCAGGTAAGGAAATAGTTGATGGATAATAATCAATGGAAATTGGTCATTATCAGTTTATTTCACCAAGATATACTTCCCAAACTTTGACTCGGTCTTTACCGAAGGATTTTGCCTTTTTTTGCAAATGAAAATCAACGAAAATCTTTTCCGAAGAGTTTCTTCTATCAAGCTGTTTGTCAAATGATAAAATGATTCTGTAAACTGACAATCTACCAATATAAGCAGAATCATTTGTTTGGGATAATGGCTTTACAATATCAATTCCCTCAAACTGAATATAGTGTGATGATCCTTCTTTTAAGTTTTTTGCAAGCAATTGGTTTAGAGTGCAGTTTTTTGAGCTTTTGTTGAAAGTGTCCCATTTTCGAAAAGCTATTTTTCCGGAAATGAATAATTTTCGAGCCATATCAGCAGCTTGTTGCCTAAATCGAGTGTCAAGGGTTGTATCTGAAACAATTTTCATGTAATCTGCAAAGTCAAGAAGTTTTTGCTTTGCCATTTGCTCATGCGTTTTTAAAAGTTCTGTATCAGGAATATCAATTTCGATGACCTTTTTAAGGCTGTCTTTTGATGCTGTGATAAGATTTTTTTCGTTTCCATCTTTCAAATCGCCTTCAGAACAATTCCTTGCCCCACAAAGCAAGTATATGATTATCAGTATAAATAAGTGCAAAGTCTTTTTCATTTTGCAGCCCTTTTAACTTTAAAACGAAGAATTGCGATTTGCCCATTTTCGTACCTGGAATCTATGATTTCTATCTGCCTCAAACTCGAAGCTGGCATAGTAAGTTTATCGATAAATTCCCATTTGTTGAACAATTCCAAACCAGTGACATCTTTTTGGTCAGGAATCTGATAAATTATTGCATTGTCGCAGAATATTTTATTGAGCTGCTCACGCCTTTTTTGCCAAGCTTCGACATTAGACTGCGAAAAATAGCAAATCATAAGCGCATAAGCATCCACTCTAAGTCTTATTTGTTCGTTATGGTTAAACTTTTTCAACATCCTATCCACAGTATCTGCATAGTAATAAGGAGATTTTACTGCCAATTTTATTTTACTTTGATCGGTTCTAAGTGCGAAACTCCCTTGCTTATCGCAAAAATAATTTACTGGTGATTCGTCCTTGAGCAATAAATCGACCTGAATATTCCCATTCACGATAGGCTCACCGGTATCGGCATCCATAAAAGTGAAAATGTAATTCTGGGTATCCATAAGTTTGTAAACAGCGAAAAGAAGTAAAACAACAGCTAACAGCAACAAAGGAACTTTAATAAAAATATTGTTCGACTGGTTTGTTTTCTGCGTAACAGCTAACTGCCCTGAATTTTTAAACTTGAAATCGTCCCAATTGAGATAACCTGCATATTTGCTGAGCATATTTAACACATCAATCCTTGGAAGCGAAGGGTTTGAAGATTTCACATGCGAGTAAAACCATTTTTCGCTCAAGCGCCCATTCACTTTCGTGAGAAGCTCCTCTTGAAAATTGGTAATATCCTGACCTTTCCAATCGGATATTTCAGGATTTATACCAAGATAGGATAGCTTCATTGTAGCTACAATTTCCTTTTTAAGGAGCGAGAACAAAATTTCGTCGTTTTGCTGCAAAGTTGGTGAAGAATAAGATAATCTGCTAGTTAAACCCTTGTAAAATATTTTACAACAAATTTACAAAAGAAAATCAAACTGGAAATATCATTTTTGGAGTAATTTTACATCATAAAGTTAAACAAACCAAAATTTGCATTCAAAACGCTTAAAATGGCATTAGTCGATTTTACTTTTCCTCCAGCATATACATTCAAACAATTAACGGATCAATTAATAGATTAGCAAAATTACCTTGCAATCACTTCCAATCAACCAATAAACCATCCATCAACACATCAACCAAAATTCAACCAATAACCAACCACTATGAAAGCAAAAATTTTCCTCTGGATTCCACGGATTTTAACCATTCTGGCCATCCTATTTATGATGATGTTCTCACTTGATGTATTCGGTGGTAACGAACCGATTTACATGCAATTAGTAGGTTTTCTGATCCACAACATACCGGCCTTCGTCTTAATGGGCGTTTTGGCAATTTCCTGGAAATGGGAATTTGCAGGTGGTATTGTATTTATGGTTTGCTCAATTGCCATGGGCATCTTATTCAAAGGATTTCAGGGCAATCCTGCATCATTGATCGTTGTAGGACCATTTTTCTTAATCGGTGTGTTATTCCTGATACACCACTTTCTATTTGTAAGGAATTCAAAAACTATAGAATAACATGTAAAAAAAAGCATGCAAATTGGCAAAATTGCAGTCAAATAGTTATTTGATAAATAAACAATTAGCCATTAATAAAGTTAATTCCTTTTCAAAGTTTTAGCCAACTTCAGCCAGCCGCATTTGATCTTCAATTCAGAAGTTATCCTAAAAAATTTCTGAAAATAGTATTACCTTTAACATCGTCAATCAGGTTTCAGATCAAGATAAAAGCCAGCAAATACATTTCTTAATTTAACCCATTAATAATCAATTCCATGATCGAACACATCCATCAACACATCACTTCCGAATTGCAGCAAAACACCCGCTCAGATACCATTTTTATCCTGAGTGCGATATTGCTCAACCTATTAACACTTGCAATAAATTCGAGTATGGCCGAGAAATCGCGTACCGATAATTCAATGCTTATCGTTATGTTCCTTTTTGTGATAATGACGGTATTGGTAAACATCGTTGTTATCATCGGTTTGATGAAAGGCAAACAAACCCGAACCAAATTAGTGGCAGGCCTTATGAAAATGTACAAGGATAAAGACGTTGACAAGTATTATGACGAATCACTTTTAGGCAATTACAACATGAGGTACAACTTGTTTATAATGGTTGTTTGCTTTACAGGATTTATGGCTATTGTCGTCCCGTTTGTGGTACGTTGATGAATAAAATGCTGTATAATTCTTTTGCATTGAGTACTTTACTCAAATAAATTAGAACATTTCGAGAGCTTTCTAAAAAATTTATTATTGAACGCAACAGATTTGCGGTATGATCAAGTTTTTGCAAAGTGAATAAAACAGCAAAGCCGAGATTATTTTTAGAACAGAATTAAACAATTTTAAATAAGACACATGCAAAGAATAAAGTTTTACCTGCTATTGGGGTTAATGGCTGCTTTAATTCTCACAAATAGTTGTCAGACAGAGAATAAAACCGCTAGCCAGAACTTTATTTCGGGGAATACAAAATTATTGGTATGCCCGGTTCATATACTTGATAATCAAGTGAGTTAATATGATACTATTAGCTCAAAAAAGATAATTGACTACATTAATGGTAAAAATTACGCTTCAGCAAGTTTCATCATTTATACCCACCTGCAAACAATGAATGGCAGGCAAATGAAGCCAAAATACTGACTAAGAGTATAAATTTATTGGTTGAATTTGTAAAGAAGAATAATTTGCCCAACGATACTTATATGCTTTACCCTGAATTTTTAAAAGCAGGATCTGCTCCCACGGTGGTTGCCATTCATTATTGCTTAGTTAATAATAAAGGTGACGTTGTGTTTAGAGGACTTATAAATTCTCATTGGGATGAATTTAAGAAAGTGAATCCCAAAACGGATGCTGATTGTGAATGTTTTTATCAATGGCTTTGAAATAAAAATGAAGATAAAACCATGATAGACATTCAATACATCTGTTTGAAAAACAAGTTAATATGAAATGCAGAAGCATAATAAATAGTTTAGGGAACTGGAGTCTTATTTCAATATTATTGATATTATGCAGTTGTAGTAAATGGAGTATCCCATCTGAGTATTTAGGCGAATGGCAAACTGATAGAACTATTATAACTGTGCGGACAGAACCAAAATGGATGAAATTTCAATTTACGACTGATACTGCTGTCATTTCAATTAAAATCAAAAGCGACAAAATAGTTAGTGGTTTCATTGGATCTACAGAAATTGTGAATGGGAAACTGAAGAAAAATTGGGGTTTGCCTTCTTCATATACCGGGGTTTCATATATTATTGAATGTGGAAGCATTGGGAGAATATTCAACAGTGACCCGGTAAATCGTAAAGAGGTCGAAATTTGGATAAGTCCGATAAAAGATAATGAAGTTTTGGAGGCAGAACTTCGCTTCATAGAGAATAAAGCAGTATTTCCAATGGCCAGTTTATTGTTCCACAAAGTTAATAACAAAAAAAATAAAACTACATTAAAAATTATCCTAACATTGCTTTAAAGTAATTTGCATTGATTAAATTAACTAATAGCTTGTAAATAAATTTGTTTTACTGGGTTTATAGCTATTGCTGTCCAGTTTGTGGTAGGTTAATGATTAAAATTCATCATATTAAAAACAGCTTAAAATTTTATTGGAGGAAAATTTTGACAAATACAAAAATCCAGAAAGTTCAAAAAATTGGTTTTCAATGGGAAATGGAAGACCCATTTTTATTCTGCGCGCATCATAAAGATGATTTCCCAAAAGGAAATAAAGATCAAGGTATAGCTATGCCTCTTATTGGAAGAAATATTGGCAGTGATTTTTCTGGGCGAGATGGTTTCAGCATGTATCACGGAGAAACCGTACCTGGATTTCCGATGCATCCGCATAGGGGATTCGAAACTGTAACGATAGTGCTCAAAGGATTGGTGGATCATTTTGATTCTAAAGGTTCATCGGGACGGTATGGCAATGGCGATGTGCAGTGGTTGACAACAGGAAGCGGCTGCCAACATTCCGAAATGTTTCCACTCGTTAACCAGGACAAGGGTAATTCTGCTGAACTTTTTCAAATCTGGTTGAACCTTCCGACAAAGGACAAATTTGCTGAGCCTGCCTACAAGATGCTATGGTCGGAGGAAATACCCCGGATTCAAATTGCAATCCCGAATAATAAGTCTGCAACAATTAGCATAATATCCGGCAGTTTCCAGAAAACCAACAGTTTGTCGCCTTGTGCTTCTTCATGGGCAAACGACAAAAAAAATCATGTTGGGATTTTCTTGATTCACATGGAAGCGGAAGCGGTATTAAAGCTGCCCGGTGTTTCAAAAACCCTGTCGAGGAATTTGTATTTTTACGAAGGAAACGATGTTATTTCTATTGAGGGTGAGCTAATCCAATCTTCGAACCGCGTGAAATTATCAGGCAATGAAGATGTTGTGATAACCAATGGCAGCAGCGAAAGTTATCTGCTCCTTTTGGAGGGCGAACCTATTGGCGAACCGGTGGTTCAATATGGGCCATTTGTTATGTCAACAGAAAAAGAAATTCGGGAGGCTTTTGCAGAATATCGAAGCACGCAGTTTGGTGGATGGCCGTGGGATAGGACAGATCCTGTGCATGAACGAACCGAAGGAAGGATTTCTCGGTATGCCGATGGGAAAATTGAAACGAGATAGTCATCGGTAGAATTTTAAAAGTCGCATCTTCTAAAAATCGGTTTAACCCTGATTTTTTAGAAGATGTTTTTTAATGCCAGAGTTTTTCTTACTGATGGAAAAAACTAGTCAAATATGTTTTGGTAATAGCCATAGCCAATTTCCGGAAAATTCGCATCATTTTAGTTTTTAGAAATTTAAATTCTCTATAGGTAGATATAATTTTATTTAAATTTAGGGAAGTTTTTATAACCGTCCTAGAATTAGTTATTCTTACTAAATGATAACCTTAACGGCAATTATTCAATTCTAAGAAGGTTGAACTGAACAGACGCTCTTTGGATTTATACTGCCAGATTCCATTTAGGCTTTCTTTCATTCTTGTCGTCAGCGTATCAAATTCGCTATCAATAGTTTATTGAATAAATCTTAATATGGCAGGAGGATATTTAAGCAAGATATAAGTTCTGTTGAACCAGAAAGCTATATTGTCTTAAATATTATTCACATTAACAGTTTACAAAAGGGTAGGGGAGATAAAAGTATAGTTTTGTAACCAATGATGGTTACAAACACGAAACATTACAAATGTAAAATCAAGAATACTTTGATACAAATGTAAATACCAAGATGTGCCAAATGTAAAATCACATCAAATACATGAACAGATACAAATGTAAATAACAATGCAAATCACTAATATACTGCAGTATGTACAAATGTAAATATCATTACAGCTGTATATTGAGTACAATTGTAAATATACAGTAAATAATGGATATTTTATATAATTTATATACTTAATATTCAACGTATTGAGAGTTTCATCTAAATTATTTGTTTAAGTAATCGTAATTATTGCCATTAATCTAATATATTTAAGAATATTAGTTTAAAGTACAGTATATCATAGATATATGAATCTAATCTAAACTTATTGATTAAATGTAAACTAACAAGAATGAAAGTGAAAATAAATTTTGATTATTTGCTTAATCTATGATTTATTCTTTTACATTTGTAGCGGTGTTTACATAATGCAAGTTTACAAATGAAAGATCGGATAATTTTGTTAATAAAAGCAAAGAACCTGACAGCCGCCCAATTTGCTGACGAAATCGGGGTTCAGAAATCGAGTATTTCACATATAATTTCAGGCCGTAATAATGCCAGCCTTGATTTTATCCAGAAAGTGCTTTTATGTTACCCCGATGTGAATATGGAATGGCTCATGTTCGGAAAAGGGCCATTATTTAAAGGCTCAGAAACAATGTCCAACATTTTGGATAATAAGATTTTGAATACTGTTTTACCGATGAATTCACAGGCTGTGGATCTGTTTTCTGATGTGAATCCTATAGTAGTCCAGGATTTTCGCAGGGAAAATGATTTAAAACCTGAAATTAAAATTGAAGGATCTGTCGAAATTAACAAAACACAAAACTCACCCTCTTTTCCTGTAACAGAAAAAAAAGATGAGTTTCTAGATGAACCAAAAACCTGGACTGAATTAGAAAAGGTAAAAATTGGTCATAACAATACTGCTACGAAATCAATATTGAAAATCGTAGAATTTTATTCAGACAATACTTACCGGGAATATTTCCCCGAATAATTAATGCCTATCGAACTGGTTAAAAAAGAAATTTGCTTCTATCATGGCATTTTCATCGCTATCCGAACCATGAACGGCATTGTATTGGATAGAGGCTGCAAATAATTTCCTGATGGTACCATCGGCAGCATCGGCAGGATTGGTTGCACCAATGAGTTTACGGAAATCTTCGACAGCATTTTCTTTTTCGAGAATAGCAGCAACTATCGGCCCTGACGACATAAATTCGACCAAGCTATTAAAAAACGGCCTATCCTTGTGAACAGCGTAAAATGCTTCAGCATTATCCTTACGAAGGTAAGTAAGCCGTAAAGCCTTGATTTTAAATCCGTTTTCAATAATTTTATTCAAAATCAAACCTGTATTCCCAGCTTCAAAAGCATCGGGTTTAATCATAGTAAATGTGGTATTTCCTGTCATAATCTGTTAATTTGTAATTGCAACAAAAGTAAGTTTTTAATTAAACAGGGATATCATCATAAAGTTTAAAATGGTAAATTTGCAAAAAAATAAATTTTACAAAAATAGCATCTTGAGAATTTCGGAATCGTCAATTAACTATCTAAAAAAACTCATCGGAGAGAAATCGGATGTTATTATTACAACGCATTATAATCCTGACGGCGATGCTATTGGATCCTCGTTGGCGTTGTACCATTTCCTTGTTGGG
>CAIRHD010000390.1 GCA_903878265.1 uncultured Bacteroidales bacterium
CTGGTTAAAAAGCGGCTGTCCGCTAAAATTTGTACTTTTGCCCATGGTTACGTTTTTTGCTTCGTAACTTCAAAGGTAACCATACCAGGTTAACCGTAAAAAGCTAACCTGGTTTTATTTTTTTTACCGGACAACAGTGTTTATGAAAAGAATTTTTGTATCGATTTTAGTAGCAATCGGGCTGTGCTTTCCAACTTTGGCCCAGGGTGTTCTAAACACTAGCGTGCTTGGGCGATGGGGGCAAGGTACTTGTGTAACTATGGCTGTACATGGAAATTATGTATTTACTAACAGTGGAAGCAGGTTAGTTGTGATGGATGTGAGTATTCCCGAAACTCCTGTTAAAGTTGGTGAACTTACTTTGGATGCCGAAATCCTTGATATTGCGGTTCAGGGAAACTATGCCTACATTGTAGATGGCCCCGATGGGTTAAGAATTGTAGATTTAAGCCAGCCTGCGGCCCCTATACTTGTTGGCTACGCCGATACACAAGGCTGGGCAAGAGGGATTGATGTAACCGGAGATTACGCCTACGTTGCCGATAACGATGCCGGAGTATTGATTTTTGATATAACCAATCCAGCCAACCCTCAGCTTAAAGCAACTGTCAACACTCCCGGTTATGCCTACAAAGTAAAGGTGCAAGGCAATTACGCTTATGTAGCCGACCATAATGCCGGTATGCGTATATTGGATATCAGTAATTTCGCAAACCCAATCGAAACCGGATTTTATTTTGCTTCCGAATACGATTGTTTGGATGGCTTAGCAGTGCGGGGAAATTACGCCTATATTGTTTTTAATGATGGGTTTAAAGTGATTGATATTACTAACCCTGCAAGTCCTGTGATGGCAGGTGCCTGGTATAAGGAAATTGCACATTATACCGATGTTACCTTGAATGGAAACTATGCTTATATATGCAGCCATAACGAACTTTCGCGGATAATTGATATAAATGTTCCCTCCTCGCCGCAACAAGTTGGGTATTTCAATACAACATTTACTATGACTATTTCGGGCATTACAGCTTATTTGGCCGATGGGTATGGGGTAAAGGTGAATTACTTTGGCAGCCCAACCCAATTGATGCAAACCGGTGCATACGGGTTATATGGACTGGTTTGCGGCATTGCTGTGCAGGATTCGCTTGCCTACATAGCCGATTGGGATGCAGGGCTGGCAATAGTAAACTGCAATAATCAGGAAAATCTTCAGCAAATAGGTGGGTGCAACTTGCCGCGTGTAGCCACAAAAGTTGCAGTAAGCGGTAACTATGCCTATATTGCAGACTATGATTCGGGTTTGCGCATTATTGATGTAAGCAACCCTAAATTGCCCCACGAAGTAGCAGTAGTAAAAATCCCGGGCATAACAGCTAATGTTACCATTAACGGTTTGTATGCATATGTGGCGGCTGATTTACAGGGCATGAGGATTATTGACATAAGCACCCCCTTGTATCCCATCGAAATTGGTTTTATTGATACACCCGCACAGGCTAGTGATATTGAAATAAAAGGCAACCTTGCTTTCGTTGCCGATGGCACAGATGGCGTGAGGATAGTAGATGTCAGCAACGCATCGCTGCCTGTTGAAATTGGTTTTTACGATACCCCAAACTGGGCAAAAGGATTGGCTATGAAAGATAATTTGCTGGTAGTAGCGGATGGCAGCGGCAGCATACTTATACTCGATGTTAGCAATCCCTCACTACCCATACTGGTTTGGTCGTACACCGAATACGAAAATTACAATGATGTATGCATACTTGGCCATTATGCCTGTTTCAGTACCATGTTTGGTGGCTTGACTATTTTCGATATTGCCGACCCGGCCAACACCAAAAAAATTGGCAATTACGATATGGGTGGCAAACAAGCATTGGCTCTGAGCAGCAATACTTTTTATTTAAACGAAAGTTACGGCTTGGCTATGCTTAAAATTGAATTGCCTGATGGTATAGGGGGTGACGATGGGGTAACAAACCTTTCGGAGGTTGCATACTACCAAAACCATTTTATGTTTTCGCTTGCAAGCCCTGCAATGGTCGAACTAAATGTGTACGATTGCAAAGGCAAACTGGTAGCCACCCCATGTACCGGAAGGCTAACTGCTGGTCAGCAACATATACCCTTTAACACCCATACCCTCTCGGCAGGGGTTTATATGTATATGCTAAGGGGCGGCAATAAGGTTAAAGTGGGCAAAATTCTGGTTGCGGGTTGAGCAATGTTTTGATGCCATTGGGCAAAGTAGAGGTATGACATTTGAGGAAATTTATCCAACACGAGGAAGAAAGAAAGCTGCGCATAAAATGAAGAATTGAATTTAGCGGAATAAATACTGAAAAGTATTATCCTGATTATTGATACCTGTTCATACTCTTCACATTCATGCAAAAAAAATGTATTGTTTTCAGATACCCTAAATTAGAACCATATTATTATCAAACTGGCGCTTGTTACCGTAATGAACACAGTGATGATTAATGTGTAAAAAAAAATTAATAAAAATTAATAAATTTGTAATTCCTATAAATTTTGATGCTATATTTGTCCTTTAAAATCATTCTTTTTTTAACCTAATTTTAAAACCTTATGAAAACAATTACAACAATTATTCTACTATGTGCATTCGCTTGTCATTTTACAGTGCATGCACAAGACCAAAAAAAGTATTTATACCAAAGCAAAGTTGCAAAATACAACAAAATGAAAAATGTGGGGATTGGTTTAACAATTGGCGGAGCTGTCCTTACAATTGTTGGAATAAATTCAATGTCCAATGCCGTTGCTACAGATCCTGATTTGGTAACCGATGAAGGAGCTTCTAAATTTGCAGTAGGATATTTGGCAACTATTTTAGGCGTAACAGCTACGGGTGGGGGAATTACATTATGGGCAATTGGTGCATCGAAGAAAAGATCATACACAACCAAATTGAACTCCATTTCATTAAATCTTAATCCAGCACCTCGCCGAATGGTTTCATTGGCATATAGATTTTAATTAAAAGAAACGAATAACTGACTTATTGTTTTACAAATTAAAACCATACAGATGAAAACAAAACTTATTTTATTAGTACTTATTCCTTTTATGTTAGGAATAAATCTAGCTAAAGGCCAGGGATTTACGCCACCGGCTCCAGGTAAAGCGGTTGTATATTTTACACGTGTTACCAGTTATGGGGGTGCAGTTTCTTTTGAATACTTCCATCAGGATAAGTACATCGGTGCTTTTAAAGGTAAAAATTACATGAGGTACGAATGCGAGCCAGGCCAAAACCTATTTTGGGCGTCATCAGAAAATAAAGAATTTATTACTGCCGACCTTAAGGATGGTGGAACATACATCGTTATTGTTAATATAGAAATGGGTGCATGGAAAGCTCGGGTGGGATTGGCTCCGCTTACGATTAAAGATGCAGAACTATTCGAACGTGCAAAAAAATTAATACTAAGTGAACCTCCTGTCGTTATACCGGAGAACAAAATACAAAGTATGAATATTAAATTGGCTGATTTTATTAAAGAGAAATTGGATCTTTACGAAACTGAGTGGAAATCGACAAAAGACTTCGGGCATATAACTGCTGATATGGCTATTCCTGTTGAAGCAATGAAATAACCGGACAATCGAACCGGATTATTGGTAAGCCCTAAATACATGACATTGTATTTGTGGCTTATTTATTTCGTAATTTGCCCGAAATGAAGATACAAGCATTGATTCAAACCAATATCTGCGGAAGCGTTACTCATCAATAGTATTGAATTGAAATCATTTTTCTTGTTTCAGAATTTAGCTTTTGCGATCTATTTTGTTTAAGCCCGATTATCAACAAAACGAATTGGTTTGCGGCCGATTCCACCCTGTTGTTTTTTATGGATTTCGGCTATATCAGCAAAAATAATCTTCGGCATAACCCTTAATGAAGCATGAAGGTATGATTTCAGTTGAGTGAGAAGCTTTTCAGAAGGTTCTTTTACAGCTATCCAGATCAGGATATCGTCAGTATCCAGTTCATTTGAAGATACTTCCAACACATAATCGATGATGTCATTGTTTGAATTAAGGATTTCATAAATTACTGAAGGGTAAACTGATGTGCCTTTAAATTTGATCATTTGCTGCTTTCGGCCAAGTATCGGAGAAATCCGGTGTGTTTGTCGTCCACATTCACAGGGTTGGTCAATTAAAGTACATATATCACCGGTCCGGTATCGAACAAGTGGCATGCCTTCAACACCCAAAGTGGTGATTGTCAGCTCACCTTTTTCACCAATAGGCAAGGGATTTCCGACTTCGTCAATAACTTCTGCAATCAATAGCTCTGGATGGATATGTCCTCCTCGTCCAAAAGAACATTCCGTAAAAGCTGTTTGCATCTCGGTAGAGGCATACGTTGAATACAAATCAATATCCCAAAAATCTTTGATCCGTTTACCGATTGTATTGAGTTCAAGGTTATCTGTCCGTACATTCTCACCGATACAAATCGCACGTTTCAGGGGCGAATTCCTGTAATCGATACCATTATCCTGAGCATATTCGATCAACTTCAGAATAAATGATGGTACAACCACCAATGCTGTTGTGTTTACCCTAAAAATGGTTTCCCATTGCATGGATGGTGCCCCGGGACCGGTTCGTACCACTCCTGCTTTTAAACGTGCCGCACCCTGATAGTAAGCCATACCGGCCATAAACTGTTTATCAAGTGTAAGCGCAAGCTGGAAAATATCGGATGAAGTGGCTCCAGTTGCCGTAAATGAGAGGTATTCGTTGTATGCTAACCTGTTTAAATCATTGGCTGTTAAAGCAATGGTTACAGGTGAGCCAAGTGTTCCCGATGTGGAAGTGTATTCGGTTATTTCGCATTTCGGAACACACAGAAAATCCATATTCTGAAGCTGTAAGTCTTGCTTGGTGGTGGTAGGCAAAAATCTGAGATCTTCAACTGTCTTGATTCTTGAAATATCAATACCAGTTTTTCCGAAAAGTGATTTATAAAAGGGAGATTGCCGGTTAGCATATTCCAGTAAGTCCTTCAATTTATTACTTTGAAGTTCGAATATTTCAATAGAAGTTAATTTATCGATTGGGAGCATAGTTTTGTGGACGATTTATTTTCTTTTTCAGGATGATTTGGATTGCAATTATAAAGATTTCTCCAATACTTCAATACAATGCTTACAGTTTTTTGCCGTTTTGGGCTGTTTTTCCCTGACAATCAGCATATTTCTTCTTGATCCGTTTGATTTCTTTTTCGCCTGGTATAACACAAGTCAAGGACTTCTCATAAAATAATTCTGCCTTGTTATATTGCTTTTCAAACAAATAATAATCACCGGCTTGCTCATAGGCATCAAAATAGTTAGGATTAAGGCTTACAAATAGTTCAATCTCCTTTTCATCAATTGAATGGGTGGTAATATTCTTCCTTAAATTCAAATATTGTTGATAACGGGGGAATGCTGTTAAAAGGAAATCGTTGTCAGGTTGGATGAAGGCCGAGTCGATGATGGATCTTGTATTGGGAATTAATGCTTTTGAATCAGCAATTTTATTCAAATCGTAGCAAACAAATCCACCAACTTGGTATGGAGAAGTAGATATCCAGAATATCCTTTTTTCAGGATAAAAAATTATAGAATGATGCCCAATTAACTGGTTTATTGCTTTTTCGTTTCCTAAACCGATGCTTTTGCCTTTATTACCAAGTGTATCGCGAAGTACCTTAACAATATCCTGTGCCGTAAACTGTTTTTGCTGGTTCAGGCATTCCAGAACACGATTGTAACGATAGCCCGAAGCGGTATTCAACTTCTGTTTTCTTGCATCGTCCGAAAATCCGTTTTGTGAACTTTGAAAATGGTTTGCTGAAATAATAAAATTGTTCTTTGCTTCATAAACCACCTGTGAACCTGGCCTTTTTTCAATAATTATGGCTTTGTTGTCGGCCGCAGAACCTACAAGGAAAAGCTCAGAAACGAAAACATCAAATTTTGAAGCGACAGCAACTGCTTCGTCGATATTGGAAGCATATTGCAGTATTTGTCTTGCTGCCAGCGAAACAGGAGTTGCTGCCGAAAGAACCACATTGGAATTGGCTGCATTTATGGTTACAGTAAGGCCTTTTTCGTTCATTCCCGATACGGCGCCCATCATTCCGCCCCATGTTACAAAAGCATGGAAATATCCTGAATCCGGGCGGACAAAGGCAACAATTTTCTCTTTGGCAAATTCGTCGCCAACGTAAAAATCGAAATTGCGACCGATCAACAATTTTCCATCAGGAGTTTTTTCATTCCAGATCCCGAACGAAGTACAACCAACCATTCCAAGATTGCTCAACATGTGCCCCAGATCGTGTGCCCCATGATAATTCAGTATTCTTTGATAATTACTGGCAATATTGTTAAACGTATCAGATGCCGAAAGTGAGATGCCATAGATTTCAGCTTTTCGCTCTTCAGGAATTGACCTGTAAAGGTTAAGGTCAAATACAGCAATTACATATTTAAGGAAATTGAGATAAAAGTGCGATGGGATTATCTGCATCAATTGATTGACAAATGCTTTTTCCTGCTTATATATCTGATAACGTGTGAGCTGCCCCGCAATAAGTCCACGCTCAAATGGTTTTCCTTCAATATAAAGCGTGTACAGCCCTGTTTGTTCCTTCCGGAACCAATTGTTACCAATGCGAAAAGTGCTGGAATCTACTTTATCAATTTTATATTGTTTGAAGGTATGTTTTTCCGCTTCATGCTTAAAAATGGAATTGATATAAACTAAGAAACCAATTACCAGAGCTATAAAGCAAAGGATTGTAACCAGAAACCACTTTAGGAATTTCTTCATTAGTTAAACATTTCTGATTTTATCAAGCAATGAATCTACCCCAAGCAATTCACCGCATGTAATAATAGAACTGACCGAAACACCTAATACTCCATGCAGATTGAGGTTTTGACCCGTAAGCAAAAGATTGGGTATTTTGGTTCGAGCAGGCACAAATGTTTTAAGCGGCTCGTTGCAATCGCGTTGAATTCCATAAAGTGATCCTTGAGGTGTTCCGGTATAATCGCGATATGTCAATGGTGATAGTGTATGATACGATGCCACTGACTTTCGAAATCCATGATGCTGATTTTCTACCAGTTCAAATATTTTTAAAGCTTTTTCTTCTTTCAGTTCGTTATAACCTGAGCCTCTTAGTCTTGGTTGATAAACGGTATTTGTGGTTTCCACCCAAGGTTCAAATTCCGAATACTTCATGTAACACATAACCGAGGCGGAATGAGCAAATCCATCTTCGCCTTCGGTCATAAATAAAGCATAATTTTCTGGCCATTTGCTCTCGTCGTAGTCCGTCCCGCTCCAAACATTTTCAGCTCTCGAGTAATAGTAAACGTTTTTATTTATAAACGGGAAAGTAGAATCCTTAAATACAACATTGAGGATGAAGACACTGACTGTATTTTCGAGCTTGGTAATGCGGTTAATATATGCTTTGCGAAATACATCCGATTGGGTCAACGTAACTGTAACAGCCGGGTGTAAACCCGAAATAAACTGTTTGCCGATAAACTCGCGCTTATCTTTAGTTATTACTTTGGTTGCTTTGCCATCGTTTACAAGTATCTGGGTTACTTCGGCTCGGCGAAAAACATTTCCTCCAGTTTCAATTATAACATCTGCCAGGGCTGTTGCAATCTGGGATCCGCCACCTTTGCAGTGCCAGGAACTTTCGATATAGCTATTTAATATTAGGGCATGTATATAGAAAGGCGATTTTTCGCCAGAACCTGCATAAAGGCAATTATTTCCTGCCAGAACATTTTGCAGCATAGGATCCTTCACAAATGAATTTATAGTATCTCGTGCGTTCAGGTCGAGCAAATCCATTTTATCCATAAAATCGCCATTTTGCAGGTTATAGAGCGGAAACCTGCCGCATAATTCCTTTATTTTCCGGCAGTAGTTTTCGATTCCATCACGTTCATCTGGAAAGGAATCTGCAAGGGTATCAACAAACTTCTCATACGATTGCGCATAAACAAATTCCTTGTTGCTGTCGCCAAATTTAATCAGATCGAAACCTTCATTGTCAAAGCGTTTGAGCTTTATCCGTTCCAATATTCCAACATAAGCAAATATCTTATTTAAAGTCTGACCCTTTTCGAGACCACCAATATAATGTACACCCGTATCGAATA
>CAIRHD010000391.1 GCA_903878265.1 uncultured Bacteroidales bacterium
AAGGAGGCGTCCAGGAATGACCGAACCTGCGGGAACTTATGTAGCCGAAATGTGCATGTAATGTAGTGAGGAAGTAATGAGGAAGTAATGAAGAGTGAACGACATGGCTTGCAGCAACAGGTAAGTGGGCTGATACAATTATCCATTACCACCGGATTTTCTACAAAACGGGCGAAGCATAAGCAATAAATACCGCTTATAACTCAAATTTCTCGTCAACAGGGCTCAAAACCCGTAGAACTAACTTGTACTACTTGTAAGGCGGCTTGTTTCTCTTGTCGAACTGTAAGTGGGCGGGTTTTAGGGGCTTATGACGGATGGGCGCAAACTTTGTAACGTGGGAATTGTGCGTTGGAAAAAGGTTTGCGACTATGCGGCATGTGCCCCTGTGTAAGCCAATTATAGTGGCACCATTGTAAGCAAGAATACCTATAAAAAATTAATGGTGCCTCTATAATGGCTGGGGGAGTGAGTGGGTGTGGGCAGGTTGGGGTGGCAGACAGGCAGTGGCTACTTGGCTTTAGCCCTTGTGCATAATGGACTTATGGGCTTTCTACCAAGACCATAAGCGCCCATTATGTAAAGTAGCGAAACCGGTGGTGGAGTGTGCGTTTTTCCTGGCGGGGTTATTGATTGCTGATGTAAGGCTTGTTGGCGGTGTGCAATTTTGGGTTGGGATTTTGTGGGCGATTGCTTGCACAGCGACAATATGCCTTACGCTGGGGAGCGTTGGGAAGGCTTACTGGCGGCATAATTGCGAAGGGCTTTTGTGGGAGGGCTTATAGCCGACAGTGTGCCTTATAGGGTGGGATGTACGGACAGCAATTGCAATAACCATGACAGGAAAACGTACATGGAGCCATCCGGCACTGCCTGTGTGGGTGGGGGTAAGGGAAATAGTTAATTGTAAATAGCAGAAATTTTTAAATTATAGGAGCTGGCTCTTGTTTGTGGAAAGAGCCAAGTTAATATTTGTGTTGATAATTAACTGCTTAGAATGAGCATCCTGTGATATTTAGCCAAGCGGAATGAATTTAAGTGCTATTGTTTAAGTCTAGCTCTTTGCAGAGACCCCTTCATCTTTTATACAGCATGTAAAAGAACTTTCTTTGATTAAATTCGACTTTTACTTCAGGACACACCGCGCGGCAGCTGGGGGGCTATCTCAAAATCAGAAACTTTGCCGACTGATTTTTAAATTTGCCCATCGCTTTGATCACATACACCCCATCCGCCAAGTCCTTTACCGAAATGCTTATGCACTTGCTGCCACCTTGAAGCCTCCTTTTCTCCTGCTTCAAGCAGACGCCTTCAGGTGTGCAGATTGTAAGTAATATGTCTTCACCCTGACGGGCATCCGGTTTAATGGTTACAACATCATCTGCCGGATTGGGCCAGAGTACAAGGGTATTATGATATTCGGTTTTTTGGGGCAGGGCAGTATTTATAGTATCAATATATTTAAAAATATGTGTACCAAAAGCATACCCTTTATTACTGAAAAACTGAAATTCGGATGCACCAAAATCAGTATTTTCAAAACCTGCCGGGTTAATGGTATCAAAAGTCAATCCGGTATCTTTGCTCCTGAGGAAAATGCCGGGCATCCCACCCCCGGCCCAAACGGTAGAATCATCCTGAAAATACACTGAAACCAGGTCGTTCATTGGTTCATAAAATTGCTTCGAGTAGGTCGAAATAAAGTTGTCGGAAGTAAAAATAATATAAGGGACATTCGAATGCACGATATAGCAGCCATGTGTGCTGTCACAAAAATTCAGGCTTCCGACAGTACCCAAATGATAATCGGCTACTTGCCATGTTTCGCCAGCATCGGTTGTTTTAAGGATACAACTGAATAAGCCCCAACAGCCCGCCCAACCATAATTATTGCCTGAAAAATAGATTGAATGTATAGAATAACTGTTTGTTTCCGGTGTGGAAGGATTTGCATCGGGTGGAATACCTATTGATACCCATGATGCACCACCATCAACTGTCTTATACAAACTATTAAACCCACCAAAGAATCCTGTATCAGCGTTCAGAAAAAAGAAAGCATCCGATTGATACAATGGCTTACTGTACGACATCAACGCAGTATCAGCTATATCGACCCATGTATGCCCACCATCGCTTGTACGCCAGAAAATAGAAAGCCCGTTTCCACCTGCACCATATCCATTCAGGTTGTCGAGCATCTGTAAACGGGAAAAGTGATTCCCCGTTATAAAAGTATAGCATGTTTCCCAAGTAGAACAACCATCATTTGTGCGCAGCAATTTGGTTGCGCCACTTGTACTATCCTGGGCACACAACCATCCTTCCTGTTCATTAATAAAGCAAACGCTTTTAAGGCCATACCTGTATCCATTAGGTGTTACATCCTGCCATCGCTGGCAATATACAACGGGTGTATATAGCAGGATAAGGAGTATAAGTTTGATAATTGTATTTTCTTTCATGTGTTATTATTTATTTTTAACGGGTCAAATGGAATACGCCATAATATCATTTTCGGTTGGTGAGAGAATTTTCTCATGGCTATTTCAACTGTTATTATTAATTTTTAGAGGTCAGATTGAATTATTCACATCTTCATTATTGCTAAAAGTGATGCCCGAGATCAGGACAGGCTGCGAGCTAAAGGTTCTTCAGATTGAATATACTATCATCTTCGGTTGGTGATTTGTTCCAATCATAGCTTGCCCTCCACCACGAGGGCTATTTTCTGGTTAGTTTTATTGTTAACATTAAAGATGGATCATTGCTGCTTTACTTATTATAAAATAATCATTCGTTTCGAATGAATAAAAGTACCATTTATTAATAAGCTGTAGACGTAAATACCAGATTTTATATCCAGCCTGTTAAATAGTATTTTATGAACTCCAGCCGATTGTATATTATCATCAAATGAGTACACTTCTCTACCATTGATGTCATTTATTACAATTTTTGCTCTACATATACGATTTAACGAGTAATAAATCTCAGTTTTTTGCTCAAATGGATTAGGTACGTTATATAACAATGCACCTGCTTTTTTCGAGGTACTGTCAATTATTTTAATTTTATCAACAATTGGAAGTAGGGATAAAAGATAATCTCGGTTAGTCGCAAATGATGATGGGGATGAAGGTTTATATTGGGGCATCTTGCATAGATATGCGTTCTTTAAGCCAGATGACTCTATCCATTCATATAAATAACCTAAATCTATAATTGCAAAAATGCTATCTTCAGATGATATTGGATTTGATATTTCATTTTCATACCAATCAATTGCATTTTGCCATGAACCTGATTCAATAGCACATTTATTAGCCAAGAATCTTGCAACCATAAGCAATGTACTGTCATTAGAGATAGTATCATTGTTCAAATAGTATTCCCCAAGTGACTGATAATCATTCCCTAAATTTTTCTCGATTCTAAAAAGTTCTTTTAAGGCTGCAGGTGCCACCGAACTTTTCGGAAATAATTCAACAATAGACTTCAGGGTTTCTTCTCCCGTAATAAAATCACCTGATACTATTTCGGATTGTGCAAATTGGTACAATTCCTCATCTCCACTGGTTGTAAGATTATCCGACATTCCTAAACACCAAGTTGGCTGAGAATCAAAAGTAACACCGCTCCTAGTGCAATAGAGGTCGCCGGGAATGAAATTATTACCCCAACAGTTGGATTCCACATTTAATGGAAAAGGGATTGACGTATTATAGCTTGGGTTATAATATATGAGCGGGATATGATTTGAAGGATCGGTATTATTAATATCTGATATTCTATTATAATGCATTTCAGTCGGAAAACTGGAAAACGAACAATAAACCTCATTACTATTGTTATCAAAAATGTTTTGTGTATCAGTTAGACTTGGAATAGGTGGAGGATTTATCCAATACGTTCCTTTTACTTTTACATTGCTGTTATTCAATAGCTGTATCCCATAATTATTATTATAGATATGATTATTTGTGATTTCTGCAAATGTATAATAAGTTAAAATACCGGTATTGGTACAATTAAATATGATATTTTTATCAATTAATCGGTTGCCAATAATACTGTATCCTGAATTAAACAAACGTATTCCATTTGCAAATCCGGAAATACTATTACTTTCAATTTCGAATTTGCCATACTTGGATATATATATTCCGTCTGTATTGCTTGAACTTATAGTTTGATTGAACGTACATCCATTAACTGTTACCAAATATTCAGGTACGTTATTCAAATTGTTGATATAAAGAGGAGAGTTTTGGAATGTGCAGTTTGTAAATGCGACATTTCCGCGGTATGAGATTATTTGATTGCAATTTGTGAAATCACAGTTTACAGCAGTTAAACTGTTACAATTGAAAAACAAACGTGAATTATTAAATGTACAACTGTTTAATGTAATTGAAGTATAACCTGATGGGCTACCCGATATACTTAAACCGCCAAAGTAATTAGCATTGCCGACTAGCTCAAACAACAGGTTTTCTCCTATGGTTCCTATATTCCCGTTAACGATTACTATATGTTCAGGGTTATAACCGATAAAGCGCACATTTTCACCTATCGACAAAGTGGCATTGGCATCAATATAAAGTTTGCCATTCATTACAATGATTGTATTATTAGCAATCGTCAATATACTACCCGATTGCACATGAACATCATTGTTGATCATTTTATATCCTGACCAATTGCTAGAAGTAATATTGTTCGAGATTTTTTGATCGTTGAATAGCTTCCTGTTGTCCATAGAATATACATCAATATATTCTCGTAAATGCAAACCGTTATAATTTATCAAATCGGCATTGTACATTGCTAACACATTTTGTTCCTTGTTTGCTACTGATGGTAAAGATGAAAGAGCAGAAAGTTGATTTCGGACTACGACCTCTCGACCAAGCCGATAACCTTGAGTGGGATTTGTGCAAACATTATACTCAAGGTCCATTAGAGCTGAAGTCCAAATTTTTCCTGTATTATGTGGATCTCCCATGCCATTAGGTATATCATACCAGTGATTGAAATCATAGAGGTACCCTTTATCAAATACGCTTATCCTGCTATCTGATTCTTGCTGATAAAGCCAGGCAAACCTATAATTCGGATGCCAAAGTGAAATTTGCCTTCTGTAGTCAATACCAAAATAATCCCCCAAACCTTCGGATATTGCGATACAATCATCACAATCAATTGGAGACCCTGAAGCCAATAAAGAACAATGTAATGCGTGACCTACTTCATGAATAATAACTGACTGATCTTCACCGTGATCCTTAGAAAAGGGAGGAACTCCATAGAAAACAGTGCCAAAACCATCGAAATAGCTTTGATCGGGATCGCTTGGATCATACCATCTGGCATCAAACACTATATCATCAAGTTTAGCAGTATTATTATTCCAGGATAAACTGTTGAATTGAAGCGTTCCAATAATATATCTTAAAAATGCATCAATATGGTAATAGATATTGGTTTCTTCAAAACCATTTTGATCCCTTGTAAAGTAAAATTCAGGTTCTGTATTTCCTGGTTGTATACTTATTTTTGTAACAGCATCAGAAGGAGATTTTAAATCTTGTGAATTTGCATAATCACCTTGTAGAGAATAATAATCAACCCCATTCTGATTACTAGGTGAATTTAAACCTAATAAATTTATTGTTTTATATGCAATTTGAAACTGAGATCTATCAGCATCATATACCCCAGAATAAGAGTCGGTAAACGGGGTGCTTATGATGCTTGATGGATCTGGATCCCAAACTTTACCTTTTGCGGGATTTTCATTCAAACAAATGCTTTTTATGGATTCAACCGCGCCTGAAATTGCATTCACCAATACTTGAGTGGTTTTGCTGTTTGATGGGTAAAAAATAAATCTCCAAACCAATTTAGCTATTTCATTGCTATCTTGGTTAATTAGTAATTCCATATTGATTTTTTGATAATGATCGGAATAATCAAATGGTAAAGATTTCATTGCTATAGTTTGGGCGGCAACACTATCATAAACCAAATTTCCTGGATATTGGATATTTCTTTTATACCCATTGTACACCATAGTTATTCGTCTTTCTTTATCAAGTGTAATTATAACAACTGATCCGTCAATAGGTATATTGTTTATCTTTTGTTGATAAACAATATGTGTACTCCCACTATCTACAAGCATTTTACTACAAACAAAAATAGAATTCTCTCCTTGAGTTATCCAATTTTTATTGGTTTGTAAAAATTGATCGGAAGCATCAATAGCTTGATCTACATCATATTTCTTATTCAGGTTCAATACCATTTTAGGATACCCTTCATTATCATGCAAAACATATCCTTCAGTTGGTATGATTATTTGAGCGTTGTTTTCTAAAAACGTTATACATAGTAATATAGCCAGAGTGAGGTGTAAAATTTTCATTTTCATTTTATTTAGAGGTTAGCAAAACTCCGTTAAATTTTTATGCGCCGATTTTCTATAATCCATTAGTTGAATCCATTAGTTCTTTAACAATTCTTTGGCGCAAATCCTTCCGACTGGCAAATTAACCATTTTAATCCATGCCTTATAGCACAATCCATCTATCGCTCACCCTGCACGTACCAATTTACACAATTCTCTCAAACTAAGGTTGCAAATGTACTAATACAAGGATGCCATTGCTTTGCTTTTGAGGGAACGGTAGGTTTTTTCGAGGGAACGGTAGGTTTTATTGAGGGAACGGTAATTTTTTGAAAGTAAAAACGTAGGAGTAGGAACCGTAAGCGATAGACCACATGTAACCACCACCGCCAATTATTGGGTTCTGCATGTCCCAATCCAAAGGTTTTTGGTGGTATCCACTTGGGTCTGTATATTTAAGCGGGTTGTTTAAGCAATAGCTATAGCGGTTGTAGTTTTGGGAGTTGGAAGGGTTGGCAATAAAGGGATCGGGTGAGAGGAAGCGGGCAAGGGCGGGGTCGTAAACGCGGCCATTCATATTAATAAGGCCGAACCTATCGAGGTGTTGGTGGCCGGTATAGCCACGGTCGAAAAGAAAGGATGTGGGCACCTCGGCATAGCCCCAGGTGGTTGGGTTGCGGCGGCGGCCCCAGAGATCGAAGGCGAGGGTTTCCAGTTTATTGCCAGCACCATCGGTAATAACAATGTAATTGCCCGGGTAATCAGTGTGGATATATTTACGCGTTTTCAGATTGTTTTTTTTCAATAATATCTACCAGTTTAATTCCCCTTCAATCCGGCTAAGTTAGTAATTGTTGCAACAACATGCCATTGCAAAGGTTCATCTTTTGCAGAAAGCCCATTCATCTTCTATACAGTAGGTAAAAGAACTATCTTAATTTAATTCGCACTTTTACTTCAGGATACACTCAGCGCTAGCTGGGGCTTATTTATGTAAACTTTAAACAATAGACAACGAAAAAGACAGATAAAGGCCAATGGATTATTGGAATAAGTACAAGTAATATTCTAGGGTATTTTTCACAAAATATCTTAATATACTCATATTTAACAAGATAAATTTTGTTAAGAAGTTTCCTTACTCCAAAAGCAACAACCAAACCAAAAACAAATATCATAACTGGGCTTACTAGATTTCCTTCTTTGTTGCTTATCAAGTATGACAAGTAAAAAAACAAAGACAAAATATTAAAAGTTAAAGGGAAAAGCAGAAAAAAAATGCCTGCTTCAACCCCTTTCAATTCATATTTTTTAAAAATTGAAAAATACGTTACAACTATAAAATCAATTATTTTCATCGACCATAAATTAAATTTTTACCCCAATTGCCAGAAGCATTATCAATAGTTGTACTCATTCCGCAAGCTGAAAAGAGACCATAAATAAGTCCCCCCGCTGCCGCTCCTACAGCTATTCCCGGAGCAGCTAAAATAACTCCAACACCTAAAGCTGCAAAACCTAACGCCGACACACCAACGTCAACAAAAGTATGAGTGTTTGCTTGTCCGGTTTTATACTCATAACCAGCTACAGCTACCGTTAAAACACCTCCTACAACACTTGCCCCTAGAGATATTGTTTTGATTCCATTAATACCATTTCTTGCAATTTGTGCTGCACTTAATGCTCTTGCTTCATAAGCTGCGTATTCTGCGGCTGTACCTATTAGGTTAAAAGTGTTACCAGTTCCGGTCATGACAAAAGGTACAGTTTCATTATAACTCCATTGATTACTTCCTCCTTGCCCTGAGGCTAGTTGCACAGCATTCCATTTTTTTAAAGTTATCGTAGTTGGGAGATTTACAACAATTATTTGTCCTGTATTGCCATAAACAGGCGTCTGATTGCCTGAAGTAGTAGTAGTTGTAGTATAGAACCCTCCAGCTTGTCTAACTGTTTCAATACTGGTTTTACCAGCACTCCATTGTGCAAAGGCTGCAGGGTCGTTATATAAAGCACGACCAATGTCCGATGCACCTTTACCATAAACGTTGTTGAAACTGAAACTGCTCATCATAACAAAATCATGGGCTTGTGCACCTGCAAACGGATTACTCCAACCGTTCCAACCACCTGTTGAAGAGCGTGGGCCAAAAGGGCCAGCAAATTGTGGTTCCATATCCCAATCCCAAGGCTTTTCGTGTGCGTTATACCCACTTGGGTCTGTATATTTAAGCGGGTTGTTTAAGCAATAGCTATAGCGGTTGTAGTTTTGGGAGTTTGCGGGGTTGGCAATAAAGGGATCGGGAGAGAGGAAACGGGCAAGGGCGGGGTCGTAAACGCGGCCATTCATATTAATAAGGCCGAACCTATCGAGGTGTTGGTGGCCGGTATAGCCACGGTCGAAAAGGAAAGCAGTTGGCACCTCGGCATAGCCCCAGGTGGTTGGGTTGCGGCGGCGGACCCAGGGATCGGAAGCAAGGGTTTCGGGTTGAGTGCCGGTATCGACGGTGTATCTGCTCATTAATCCTGATTACTGATCCTACAAATATACACGGTTTGTTGTTTGTACCGGCACGGATTATCAGCCTATGGCTGATGAGATCGCTTCGCTAAGTTGCAAATCCGCGCCAGCGGAGGTGTTATTTGGTAATATGCATGCTTAATTACCATTCAGTAAATAAAATTAAATACACAAAAATCAAAAACAAGCAAAATCCAATAGTCGTGAAGACTAAATGCTGACGAAGAATTAGCCTTTCATATTTGCTAATGTTTTTGTTTTTTTTAATAACTAAATAGATTTTCTTAAAGTCCTGTAAAGAATCTACAGTAGTTGTCGTATTTGCGTGTTCTTTCTGCATGATTTCATATACTTTCTTTCGAAAAGATAGAATATAGAAAGTACATATCCCTACAAGAGACAAAACAATTACTATTAACAAAGTATTTTTCATGAATTAGATTTCAATTAAAAAAAATATTAACGTCTACCAGGTCTACACCAAAAATTATTATCAGGAAGTGGAGCAATAAAAGTATATGTGTGGTTTACAAAATAACCAGTTCCTACTCCTACATTTAATCCGCCAACACGTGTATTCTCTCCAGGCAAGCCACCTCCATAAATCCAATCACCTGCAAATTCACCGCCGAATGGTCTATATCCAAATATTTTTATTGGGAAAGAAAAACTTATATCGACAGCTGATCCGCCTAAATCTGAAGTTTTGAATCCATTATTAGTTCCATACATTCCCATTCCTGCAGTTGCACCGTAGCCTGCCGTCCAACCAATTGTAAAGTACATATTTGAATTCCCATAACTATCGATTACACTTCCAATATCTATTGTAGCTCCATATCCATATGCGGCAGTACCATTAAAAACAGAAATTATATATCCCTTACCGCCCCCCGGTGGATCACCCTCTCCCATATCGCCTTCGAAACTCTTCCCATATCCAACATTTCTAGCTTCCAATAATTTCATTTTATTCTCGAATGCTTTTTCAGACCCTGCCTTTTCATTAAATCCCATTTGCTTATTAAATTGAGCAAGAAGATCCCCTGTTAATGGTCCTAAATTCGGTCTTATTACATTATTAAAAACATTAGTATACGAAGTTACTTCACCGTTATTGGTGTATTGTCCAAGACCCCAATCATAGGAATAACCACTTGAGCTTGGCGAAGACCATTGACCATAAGGCCTGAATGTACCGTTAGCGATAGACCCCATGTAACCACCACCGCCAATTATTGGGTTTTGCATGTCGCAATCCAAAGGTTTTTGGTGGTATCCACTTGGATCAGTATATTTAAGCGGGTTGTTTAAGCAATAGCTATAGCGGTTGTAGTTTTGGGAGTTGGAGGGGTTTTGTATAAAGGGATCGGGGGAGAGGAAACGGGCAAGGGCGGGGTCGTAAACGCGGCCATTCATATTGATAAGGCCGAACCTATCGAGGTGTTGGTGGCCGGTATAGCCACGGTCGAAAAGAAAGGATGTGGGCACCTCGGCATAGCCCCAGGTGGTTGGGTTGCGGCGGCGGCCCCAGGGATCGAAGGCGAGGGTTTCCAGTTTATTGCCAGCACCATCGGTAATAACGTTAAATGTACCCTGATAATCGGAGTGGATATAAAAAGGACTGGTTGTAATACCATCCTTTATTTCAATAATGGCTACAACTTCACTACCGGCTGAAATATAATGGAGGTAATGTGTTTTTTTTGTTATATGATCTATTTCAACCTCGAAGTTGTCGAAATAGTATTTGGTCTGTATTTCGTCGCCCCAGGATTTTAGATATTCGTAGGTATATGATTTTATCCTTTCAGAATTGGTGCCATAAGTGATTTCGCACATTTCGCCATCGTTGCCCGAGCCAATATACTTTACTTTATTAAAGCCGTTGTAGTCAATGCTTTGATTGTGGGCAGAAGCCAAATACGTGCTTGTAGGTTGGGTTATACCCGTTACGGCATGTGGCCCGGCTGACGCCCCATAGGTATATAGACCATTAGTTTGCTGGGTTACATCGCTTTTGGTGTGTACGTTGCCACTGGCTGAATATTGCATGCCGTATTTTGTGCCATTGTTTACCTGCCAGGAAGTCAGGCGCTCTTTTAACAATGGGTCGTACTCGTAGTTTTCGGTAAGGCTGTTCAATACATCCTTTTTCCAATTCAAATTACCAGTAAACTTATCGAACGAATATAATTGCAACTGAATACCTTCGCCAGTAGCAATACTGGCAGGGAAACCGTAAGCATCGTATTCCCTGTGTGTTTGCAGCCCATTGCCCGAAATATAATCGGTTAGCTGACCCCGTGCATTGGCAGAGGTGGCAGTCCATAGTTGGTTTGATGTGGCATCTTCAGTTATATTAGCCATGTAACCGTAAGCATTGTATCCATATTTTATTTTATACCCTGTAGGGTATGTATAGTTTAGCAGCAAACCCGATGCTTCGTCGTAGCCGTATGCAAAGGTATAAATTGTACCGTCAATTGATTCGGATTTTGTAGCCGCACGGTTAAAATTATCATAAGTAAATGAAGTAATTATTTTTTTGTTGTCGTTGAGCGTTTTTTCGATACTGAGCAATTGACCAAAACCGGAGGTAGAATGAGATTCGCCATAAGAATAAACACTTATTTCCCGATCGGGCATGAGCGACTTTGTTTTTAACCTACCCAGGTTATCGTATTGCAAAGTATGAATATTGTTGCGGGCATCGGTTTGGGTAAGCAATTCGCCAAATGCATTGTAAGTGTACGCGGTTTTACCAGCGTCGGGGTCTATCACCTGGGTTTGGTTCCCGGCATCGTCGTATTCGTACAATGTAGTAGCACCCTGGGCAATAATAGATCGCACTTTGGAAAAAGCATAGTATTGATAGCTTAAAGTACCTTCGGTTGGATCTTTTACTTCGACCGGGCTGCCTAAAACATTAACAGTTGTTTGTTTCCAAACATTAGTGGCAGAGTTTGTAACTTTAGTAGTAAGGCCAGAAAAATCAGTTTGGATGATAGCCCCCGTAGGTAACATTTGCGTTGTAACCCTGCCAATATCGTCGTAATTGTATGTTGTCCATTGGTAAGGTTTGTCGGTGCTAAAAAAAGGCTCTGATATTTGCGAGATGCGACCCAATTGATCGTAACGGGTTTCGACACATTTATATTCGCCATTTAGCCCATTAGTAATTGTAACCATGGGGCGGCTATACTTGTCGTAAAAGGTAAGCGTTTTCCCCCAATTTTCTGTATTTTTCACCAGGCTTTTAAACGAAAGCGAATAATACAAAGCTTTCTCAGGGGGTGTAAACCCGGTTATGGATGAACTCCAACCTAAAATGTTTTGGTTAGCAGTGCCATCAGCTTGTGTTGTTTTGACAACCCTGCCAACTATATCATATTCGGAACTGGATATCAGGTTGTCGGGGGCAGTGACAGAAAGCAACCTGCCTGTGAGCACATCGTAATTGTATGTTGTGATAATATCCTTGTCAGCTGTTTCAGCTTTTATGGTTTTTGATGTCAAAAAACGGCTGTTATATCCGTTGCCCGACTCGTACGAGTATACGACCTTGCGCTCGGCTGAGGTGCCATTGTTTATGGCTTTAAGGGTCTCGCTGGTTAAATTGCCATATATATCATAGGTGTACCAAGTTTCAGTTTTCAGGTTGGTGCCATTTCCATTAGGAAAGTACTCCTTGTATTCCAACCAAGGAGTTAAGAAGGAATTTTTGATATAATAATGAAATTTAGTTGAGTTGATATATGTATCAATTACTTGGTTTGAGTGATGGGCAGTTTTTATCTCGATTGTTTCAGGAAGACCAATATTCCAATAAATCTCACTGGGTGTATAAAATGTTGTTGTTGTGGTTTTGGACCATGAGGGGTTGGTAGGTTCAGAGGAAGTTGCAGTTTCATCCATTATTGAAACAGTTTTCGACGAATTGCCATATTTATCAATATCGGTTACTGACTGATGCTGAATAACAATACCCTTGTAGCTATGAATGGCATCATTGTCCCAGTTTTTGGTTACACTTTGTGTATAGACAGGTATAAAATTTAGTTTCTCAGGGTCAGGAATTTTGAAATCAAGAATATTTTCGGTTGAAGACAATAACTTATTTTGAACACCTTCATGCATTGAGTGGGTTGTGACCGAAGCCGGATATAATTGGAAATATTTGTTATCCTTAATCATGACTTCGTTTAATGTGGTATTGCAGAGGTTGTTTTGCCAAGATACAAATACTGTTTTTTTGAATCCGAGGAAACCCTTGCCTGTTAAGTGGGAAACCGGAGTATAGAAGGTATAAGTGTTCCTGTCCCATTTTTCTTCTTTTTCGCCTAAGGTATAAGACTCGGACACTACCATATCTTTGAATTTTGGCTTCGAGAGTGGGTAATTGGCATATAGAGAACCCGAAGATCCAAAGGAGGTGTAATTGATGTTGGTTTGCACCCCGAACCCATTTGTTATTGAGCCTATTGCATTTTTACCCAAGCCAGAATCGATAAAAGGGGCTATTACCAATTCGTCGTAACTAGGAAGCTTTCCAGGCCCAAGAACGGTATTGTACCGTGCAGATACAATTATATCCCTAATACCGTTGCCGTCCCTGTCGGCAGTGATATAATTTAAAAATTGGTCAGCCGGAATGTACATAGGAACAGAAGTATCACAAGCGTGCCATGAAAAACCATCAGGCATTGTAAATTTGAGATTTAGCAACAGCTCCTGACCAAAAGATAAATTTATAAAATCAGCCTTGCCATCGTTATTAAAATCTTCGACAAAAGAAGGCAACTCATTTAAATTGCCCTCATTTGGAGATTGTGGTTGGAGAAAAACACTGCCGATGGAAAAATATGTATGTTTTTCAAATTCGTGCTTTACAGTATCATTTTCGATGTAACAAATATCAGTTTTTCCATCGCCATTAAAATCAGCATAATAAGCTGCCTGATCGCTTAATGAATAAAAAGTGGCAATATTTGTTGTAAACCTAGGCAGAAGTTGAAAACCCGCATCAGTTGAGAATCTGTAAACTTTATATTTAAAATCAGGAAATTCCCTGAATAGTAATTCGACAGACGCGTCACCGTTAAAATCGCCCAGTATTTGGATTTGGTTTTCGCTTGAAACAGTGAGTGTGTTGCTGTTTAAGATATATTCAAAAGTGTTGTTTGTTGTATTGTAGTTGCCTAACAATAGCTTGCACTGGTTAGAGTTTACTACCACTATATCATTTATGGCATCACCTGTAAGGTCGCCGATAAGGATTTTGCCTGAAAGTGCATTTCCGAAAACCTTTATTAAGCTTGTGATAGATGCATCGTAATCGTATATTTTAATGCCCTCACTGTCGACAAAAAGTAACTCGTCGTCGCCGTTTGCATCCCAATCGATTGCATGAAGCTCGTTGCCCCGTAGTGAGCCAATAACAGGTATTTCTAAATTGCCGATGTTTGCGTTCATATAAACCGATATGACATTTTGATACAGGTTCCATTGCAAAGTATCCTCCAATTTTGATTTGTAAACCGCAATTTCATCCTTATTATCACCTGTTAAATCAAGACTTATATTAACCACTTTTGAGTTTGCTTTTAAATAATCGGCATTAGCCAGAAAATTGCCCTGAACGTATTTAGGTTGATAGAATTCCCAATCAAAATGAGTAGGGTTTACAATATTAACATTAGAGAATTGGCTATCTTTTATCAATCGTTTAACAAGAGAAATGTCACTGATAAAATAATCGGCACAAACCCCCTTTTGCGCATAGTAATCGATCAAATAATGTTTAAATGTATTATTTCCCGCAGGCAGACCTGTTGTAACCAATATTTCAGTTAGCAGCCATGTGCTTTGATTGACAAACAGGTTAGTGTCGTTTTCGAAATAAGATGTTTGATGCAATGGTGCCGGTACAGCCGTGTTATAACAAAATGTTATAAGATTCTCACCTGAGATACCCCCATTTTCGCCAGTGTATTGTATTGAAGATGGGTGCAATTCACCTTTTGATAATGTGCCCTCGTATTTATAGTAAATTGTGTTTTTACCTGTACGATCTGTTAGACTGTTAATGTGCCATGCAATGGGGTTATTATCCGATACAAGGTTAGTATGCAAACAAATTTGCCTGCTATTGCCAGAATTTCCATACTCGGCAATTGAACCATCTTTATTAAACACTTTATAATATGAGCCATATTCGCCAGATTGTATAAATAATATTTTGGTTGCCATATCTGTCTCCATACGGTATTCATCTGTTGCTACTTTGATAAGATGTTGACCGTTGAGTAATAATTCGTCGTTTACAAAATCAATATTTTTATTTTGACCATTATAGTAAGAAGTTTGGTTTGCCCGAGTAATAGCCGAAAATCCAGCCAAACTCCAGCCCTGGCCTAATATATTACTCCCAGACTGACTATTATAGACCAAAGAAAGCGCGGGTAATAGTCCTGCCCGGCCGGCGGGTAATTCGATTGGAATGGAATACATAGCTGCACCTGTTGGCGAAACCGCAAAACTGCCAGGCAGTGTACCTACAACAGGAAATGTATTTTCGGTATTGGCTTTGGTAACAAGAACCTGAGCAGTGCAAAAAGAGGCAAAAAGAGAAATGATTGATAGTAAAGTAAATGTTTTCATACAGGAGTGCTGATTAAAATTGGTATTTTGAGAGAATGGTTTAAACATGCTTTTATTGACCCTGTTATTGTTTGATTATTTTCCAACTCTCAACTTTACCGCCAACCCTGACCTTTAAGAAATAGACTCCCGGTGTGAAATTGCTGAGGTCAATAGTTTGCTCGTTGGCCTTTAGCTGGAATGAACTTATAAGCTCTGCTTTTGCCGTAAATAAAAATGCATCAGCATCCATATCATTGTTTAGACCATCAAAATGTACTTGTATGAAATTATTTGTTGGGTTTGGAGAAATTGCAATTGTAAAATCGGGCAAAACCAGTTTCGGTTCATCCTTGATAACATTGGGGAGCAAACTATCGGCAATAGTGGTTTTAGTTTCTTTAGAAACCATGATTTTTGCTACCCTGTTGCCACAAGCATCGTAATTAAACTTGATATTTTGGCTAAAACCAAAAGAAGAAATAAGCAATGTGCAGCTTAACAGGCAGGTATTTAAGCTAATTTTTTTCATGTTTTCTGTTTAAATATTGGATATGCAAAGATGGGGATGCAGCAATGTGAATTGTAATTCAAATTGCGAATACAATATTGAGAAAACGAATAATTTATAACCCAGGCGAATAGTGTTAAAATCAAATAAAAAAGAAAAAGGGTTTTACGCGAATTTTATATAACAAAATAGATAACACGTTTAAAAAGAGGAATACATGATTTATAAACCTAACACTGAAAGTGGGCAAATTGATGAAATGCCACACCTTTTCTATAGCATGTTTGAGTCCGCTCCGATAACCCTAAAAAATAGAAAAACACAGAGGCACAGAGAATACAGAGTGTTGTTAATGAGGACTACAAATTTATTGATACTTAATTGTTTTGCTCCTTTATGGCGAAAAAAGATTTTTCGGAGTGGACACATGGTTAGGATTGTTAATAACTTGTTTATAACTGATGTTGAAAAAAGTATTACCTTTTATACACTTGCCGTATTAACCCTAAACATATTGAAGCATTGCAAATGTTCTTTAAATTAATTTTGATAAGGATATTCTTTACTTAGAACAGTATATTTATTTTCATCTTGAGAAAATATTGAGCTTTGTATTGAATACAATGCGATGAGGCCTTTTACAGATGATTTAGGTTTTCCCGTTAGGGAAATGCGAAGGGTAAAAATATGAAGGGTAAAAATGCGAACTGATAAAAATGTCAAAATTATATTGTGATTACTAATATAACAGAACGGATGGAGATTGGATATAAAATTAAGAAAATCAGAGAATTTCGCAATTTTAGCCAGGAATATATGGCAGAATTATTAGGAATCACCCAAGGATCCTATAGTAAGATTGAAAAAGGACAAACGAAATTAGATATTGACAGATTTCAGTTAATAGCAGGAGTATTAAATGTTGAACCTGTATTTTTACTCAATTTTGATGAGGGCAAAGTATTTGAGCGATGTAACAGATGTGTAGGATCGCCTCATAAACCTGAAAATATTTGTTCAATATCCGCCAAATGCAACCCTAAAAAGATGGGAGGACAGGCAGATGAGCAAAGTTAGTTAACGAAGAATGTAAAAAAAAAGGATAAGGTTCAAAATATGAAGGTGAGTGAGTTTTGTGTAAGCAGCAAAAGAGGTAAGGCCGATTTGAAAAGAATGATTCTAATGATATGTTAATGAGAATATGAACATAAAGCCTAGTTTTATTTTTATTTGCGATGGACTAATTACGATAGGCAAGTATAACAAACTGAAAAAGAAATCGTAAATAGTAATTTATAATTCGTATATTTTAGGGTTGAACCTAGGCTAAAAAAAAGCCCTAATTTTCGATGGCCTTGAGTTTTTGTCCGCAAATTAAGTGACTAAAAAAAGGCGCAATGTTTCACACAGAGAAGAACAACTGACATGGCTAATATGAAATTTGTCGTTGTATTTTACAATATGCACATTCTTTATTTTTCATTATCACAAATCGTACCTACTCGGCTTCATCAATGGGTTGACCATCAAACCTTCTAACGATTACATGCATAAAAAACAGCGCATGAGTGGGATGGCCTTGCTATTTCAACGATCAAAGCTACTACAAAAGGCAACCGCTTCGAGGGTTGAAAAACCGCTCGAAGGGTTGGTTCGAAAGGTTTAAAATTACAAAAACCACAAATTCTCTTTCCCAAAATCCGGTAATTTATCGTGTTGGAAGTAAGGGTAAATGGATGCAACCATTTCGGGGTATTTGATAGTGACCGGCAGGCTTTGCTGGTCGGTGCTTTTCCAATACATGCGGGAGAATTGGTATACCTGGTCGATAAGTTGTTCAACCAGGTCCATATCATCCAACATGCCTTTTACTGTGCAAGACAAGGCTATCTTCACGGGGAAATGATATTCCTTTTGCGCAGGCTTTGAAGTGGGTTCGTACCTGGTATTATTGAATAAAAGATATTCTGATTTACCTACCTTTAAAATAGTTCCGCTGTAAGGCATAAGGTTATCGGGATCTTTCATGTCAAAACCCAGGAGTTCTTTGCTTTCCGTTTTATTGATCGTAACTACAATTACCGGGATAGGCAAACCCAATGCATGAAGGGTTTTGATAATAGGTTCCAATTCTTTTTTCGAAATATCCTTATAAAAATGAATAACCAACCTCTTCGCGGTATGATTAGTCACAATAAACTTTCCTACCGCTTCCCTGATTGATCCGGCAAGGCTGTATGTGTCGTTACTCTTAAAACAATCGAAGCCCTTAAACATGCCTTCGTTGTTAAAACAAAAAGCTGATCCAACAAATCGTGTTTTTTGGGTTACAGAATAAAACGCACCTACACCGACTATTAATTCGTTAACTGGTGGTCGGTTAAGCTTCCAGGGAATACCACCCAATTTAGCTAACATGGCAATTTCAATATGAGGAAGAAAAGTATTGAAGTATTTGTTGGGTTGACCATTCTTCAACAGGTGTTCGCTTTTGATTACCTGTGAGAGGACATCTTCATACAATAGTATTTCTTTGATTTTATAATAGATGCTGGTACGAGCCTCGTCTTTTTCAAGCTTAGAGACAGGATTAACAAACAAAGCCATGTATTGCGTATCGGGCAACCAATCCGCGTTTTTTACCGAGTTGCGAACTGTTGCTACAGCATTTTTGACTTCATCAAATTCGATGTTCTTTGTTATGTCCAATTCAAAAGGAATTTTGATGTAATCCTGCATACGTGGAAATGGGAATTTTTCATCTTTATAGCCGCTGTGCAGGTATCGGTATAGTTCAGTGACGGCACCTTTCTTATCAGAAGCCTGATAAATGAAAAAGAATTTGAAGTTGCTTGGTTTCTTCGGAAGCTGGTAGGGCCCTTTATATTTAAAATCTTTCTTGGGTTCTTTGCCTGTTTTTGGATGCGAATACAGCAAATCGTTTGATGTTGGACTGATAATCCGTTGCTGTTCTGCTAATGAACTATAAAAGCCATCAACAGAAAGAGGGATAATATTTCTGAAAGTATCCGTATCCAGATGCTTTGTGTAGAAGTCCTGTAATATTTTATAGTATTTGGGGTAACGGTTTTTGAGTACCGGCACATCAAAAGCAATTTCAAAATGAGGCTTCAGTGTGTTGCTAACTACCGGGTAGCATTTTTCGGGTTGATTTATAACTTCCTGAGGCCGGTATTTCCATTTGTATAAAATGCCATTGAATGCAATCCAGTTAAATAGTTCGGTCTTGAAATTGTAAATCTGTGACACGGGCTTTTTCAGGACTTTAGTTGTGCCGTCGTATGATACAACGAGTTCATGCTTATCAGTAACCCTGCCATGTTGCACTTTCAACGTGAACTGGTTATATACGCTGTACTTATCATTTTTTATTTCAGAATCAAGAAACCAGACTTCCGTTTCGCTTGTAAAATTCTGGTGCATAATATCAGCTACACCCGTAAAATATTGCCTTATGAGATACCTGTAATAGTGATTAGCAAAGCGAGGATTCTCAATTAAGTTAATATTCATTACCAAAGCGCCTTCTTTGGGGGGCAGAAAATCAGTATACAGTTTCTCCAGATTCTTTATTTCAGCATCGGAAAAATGAAAGGTTTATAAGCCGTTTAAATCGTTTTTAAATACCGGATAACTATCGGGTATCCGTTCCTGATAAAAAGAAAATTCAGCTTCCTGTATGGGGGCAGTGAAGGGAATAATGTTCAAGCGCAGTTCTTGTTGCATAAGCGGTAGTATTTTAGTTAAATATTATCAATGTACTGGTTTATAAAAAGTGTTAGAAATTGTATCCCGGTAGTGAAGTAATATTAAGCGTACAAATTACTTATGTATTCAGATGTTCTTATTTGTTGAGTTTCAGATTTAAAGTTGTCGTATCAATTCCTTCGCTTTATCAACATTATAAGCTCCTTCGATGGCTTTTTTATCAAATACCATAAAGTAAAGGAACTCTTTTCCGGCTAATTCAGCCCATTTGTTGCCTAAGCGGCATTTGGCTGCGCTGTCGGAATTATCTCGGTCGTCGCCTTTGGTTTCGAGAAGCAATATTTTGCCGGATTTGGTAACTACAATGAAATCGGGATAATGATTGGATTTGAATCCATTGATTGCAAATCCTTTGCCACGGCCTAAATTGCGATGCCAAAAAGCTATGTTTGGCAGGCTGGCGATGGAGGTTATAACCGATGTTTCAAAATTGTTCATCAATCCTTCGCGCTCATAAAGGGAGTGGCCTATGGAAGCACCCAAAGGGCCGGGAACAATCCTGTCGGGGAAAACCCAAGAAGGTTCAGTAACTACCTTGCCAATGGTAACAAAGTCGTTGAAGCGGCCTTCGGCATAATTATCGGCATGTGAGCGGATTTTAGATTTTATACGGTCGGAATAGCTCCACCTGCGGACAAGTATATCCTGTAATTGTTCGGTATTTAACTGGCCGATAATCCTTTCGACATATATCCTGATTTCCTGATCGGGTATGGGATACAGGTCGCCAACAGCAAGTACGATTTGATGTGCAATGTCCTTTACCTGTTTATCTTTCGGTTTGGCAAGTATGTATTCGATTATTGGGTCTTTGAATTGCATATCCTCAATTTTGGTGAACCGGGGTGCATATTCATCATTTCGGATTTGCTCAATATCAACTTTGTACAAATCGGATTCGATCTGGTCGAAGTCTATTTTTGATTCCTCCTTGCTTAACTTGAAGTTATTGAGCAATGATTCCTGATTTAAACGAACCTTATCCGTGCCAAAAATATCGCTGGGTGAAACCTGAAGGTAGAATTGAGGCAGATTGATAGTAGCGGCAAGTGCTTTGTTTGAATCAACAATCCGGTATCGTTTTACTTTGTCGCCCATTTCCTGAAATATATTTTCGTCAACAGGTTGCTGACTTTGTTTCTCTATAACAGCCTCCATTTCGCGGTTTTGCGTTTCGGCTATGTTTTCAATCTCAATAACTATGGCATTGGTGGTTTCGGCTTTGGAATCCATTTCAGGGTTAAAAACTATCCTTTCGGGAATAATTTCATCCGTGTCGGGCTGGCTTTCGTCCTGTTCGGGAAACAAGAATGATTCCAGTGGTTTAACTGTTACCTGCTTTTTTTCTTCATCCAACATGATGTCCTTTTGCCTGTAATCCTTTTCGCTGAAACCCGAAGCCTGTAAGCCCCGGACTATGTTTTGTAATGTATCGTTGAATTTTGCGGAAGCGGTAAGCACATACGAAACATTTAAAAGCGGGGCTGAATGTTTCATTACATAAGGCTGGCGCAATACACGGCCTAATATCTGTTCCACATCAACGGCTGATGATTTGTCGGCTAATGATGCAAGGATGTAGGCAAACGGACAATCCCAACCTTCCTTGAGTGCGTTTATTGTAATAATGTATCGCACCGGACAATCATTTGCACTCAAATCAATGCCCTTTAATTCGTCCTTTTCGGCTGTTTTTATTTTTATTTGTTCGGGAGGGATTCCAACTTTCAGGAGTTGTTCTTTTAGCTTATCGAAAGTGGTATTGTCTTCGCCGGTGCGGGGTTGTGCCTGAAACAGAACTATCGGCCTGATGTATTTTCCACCATTTTTAAACTGTTCAATGGCTAATGCCTCTAATTTTCGTTGCAGGTGCAAAGAACTGTTTATTACTTCTGTTTTGTCGTGATGGTTGTACACAATTACCGGAAGTTTTACCATGTGTTCCTTTTTTAACTCGATGGCAGGAACCAGGCTTACAATGTTGCTGTTGTTTTTGGGCGTAGCCGTGAGGTCTAACACAAAAGAAGGATTGAGTGCGTTGAGCATTTCGACACTCAAATCGCTTTCGGCATTATGGCTTTCGTCAACAATAAGTACAGGATTAAGGCTTCGGATTACATTGATTAAGGCAGTATCATCCGTATCTTCCAACAGGTGCGAATTATCCTTGTACTGGCTTGCAAAAGGGGCTAATTGTCCGTTTTCCTGATATACTTTCCTATCCTCTTTGTTTCGGGCGCGAAGGCTTGAGAAGCTCATTACCACAATGGTTAGCTGTTCCTTAACTACCGTTGGGTTGAAGTTAGAACCTTGCAAAAGGTCTTTCTTTTGGTACACTTCGACACGATGGTTAAAAAGGCTGTCGAGTTTTTGCCTGTAAGGATGGTCGGGATTGCTGAGGTTGTTAACGGTTTGGTCGAGGAGGTTGCTCCAGGGAACCAGCCAAACAACAAACTTTGGCATATCGCCTGAATAAGCTGAAAAAATGCTGTGCAAAGCATTACAGGCAATAAAGGTTTTACCTCCGGCAGTAGGTACTTTCATGCACACATGGGCTGCCTTTGGAATGGTATTTTTGTAGGGCTGCATCCCATTGCCATTTATAGGATTGTACGGCCCGATGCGATCTGCCCAAAAATGATTGAATGCCACATCGGTTTTGTTGAACCGTTGCACATATTCGAGATATGATTCAAGGTCTTTGATAACCTTTTGCTGATAGCTTTTTAGTTCCATATTAAAAACGTGTTACATCACGGGGTATCTTCTTAAAAATGATGTTTTGCTTCATCATAAAATCTTTTGGCAACAGGCAATTATCGGCATATATAACGTATTGCCCGGCTTTGGTTGTAATGGTTGCCAACGTATCGAAATCGAGTGTTGTTTGAGCCTCCTTTTCGTAAATGAAATAGTAGGCGGTATCGTCCTTTAAACCAAGAAAGTACTTGTTTGAATTATGAGTGATGAGCGATGAATTATGAATAGAATTATGAGATATGAGTGATGAATTATGAATATTGGGTTCATTCATCATTAATAATTCATCATTCATCATTTCGGATTCATCATTCATCATTTGCGAAACGTAAGCTGTGCGGGTTTCGCTGTACCAAACGTATTCCCTTATCTGTTCTGTTTCCACTTCATCGTTTAGGTATTCGTTGTTATCGCCTACAAACAGGGGCTTGCCTAATTCGTAATAATCAAAACCTCCGCCTGTGCCTTCTTTATCTGAATAACCATTAATAACCCTTTTCACCCTTTCGGCGGTAATGGTTTCGGCATAGTCCTCCATTTCAACAAGGATGAATTTGCGGTTTCCTTCATCTTGTTTATTAAGGTTTAAGACTGCATGGGCAGTTGTACCTGAACCAGCGAATGAATCAAGGATTATTGAATCTTTATCAGTTGCAATTTCAATTATTTTCTCAATTAACCTGGGCGGTTTAGGTGTATCAAAAGGGAATTGAACATTAATAAATATACTTTTTAAAATTTGTCTTGCTTCTTGATTATCTCCAACTTCATCTCTTAACCAAATTGTAACAGGAACAGAACCATCTTGTACATCTGAGATGAATTTTTTGACAGAAGGTACATTCGATCCATTTATTCCAAACCAGATTCGGTTTTCTTTAAGCATTTCCGCAAACCGTTCTTTAGAAGTTCCCCAACTTCTACCATTAGGAGGATTAACAATTCTTCCACTTGGAGTTGTAATGGCATAATCATATTCTTTAGAGTAAGTTTTAACGGAAAAGTCACCTGACTTCCAAATACCACGAGGATCATGGTCTAAATTCTTGTATCGAGCATTTTGTTCTGATGTTCTACTTATTAAATTTCTTTTCCAATTTGGCCTATTTTTAGAATAACAAATAACAAAATCATGCATATCTGAGAAATATCTTGCATCATTCTGTGGGCTATATTTTTTCTGCCAAATGATGTTATTTATAAAATTACCTCCTCCAAATATCTCATCACAAATCAATCTTAGGTTAGCTTGCTCATTATCATCTATTGAAATGAAAATTGCGCCATCATCAGCTAACAATTTGTGCAAAAGTTTAAGTCGTGGATACATCATGCAAAGCCATTTATCGTGCCTTGCCAAATCGTCAATGCCAATAGGTGCATCTTTGCCGTTTTCTTTAGCTTTTAGGGTTGTTTCAAGCCATTTATTTATTTTGGGGTCATTTACATTGTCGTTATATGCCCAACCTTCGTTTCCGGTATTGTAAGGAGGATCAATGTAGATGCACTTTACTTTGCCTTCGTATTTGGGCAAAAGGCTTTTTAGTGCCAGGAGGTTATCTCCATGAAGTATTAGGTTTCCGGTGTTGGTATCCTCGGGTTTCCGGCCACTTTCGGCAGTAAAGCCGTACTTGTGTTCCAAAACCCGGTAAGGTACGTCCTGATGGTGATTAATAACTTTCTCTTTTCCAATCCAGTGGAGTGTGGGCATATAACAACGAGCTTTTACCGTTTACTTTAAAGAATTATAACCGCAAAAGAGGGAAACGCACCCTCTTAATTGAGATAAATGTTGATAAAACAAACATTTACATTTGCTATACGGATTATATTTTGTTCCGTCAAAATTAAGCAATAACAAACAAAAGAAAAGAAATGTCAATAAATAAAGAAAGTTTGCAAAGTTGCAAACTTTGCAAACCTGCAAAATGGTGGAAATTTAAAGGAATCAGGTTTTGACATAGCAACCGAATTGGGGCTGTGTGAGATAGTGGCCATTGAGTTCTTTGAGCAAAGCATCAACCGACCGAACAGAGAGGTTGTATGTTTTGCCTAATTGGATTGCATCGGCACGTTTGAAGCTGGAAGGCAAAGCCTGAAAGAAATTCCGCTTGTTGTTACCGCCTTTAAATTCGCTGGTTTCGCTTTGCCGGGGCAGGTTATGGAACATAAGCACGCTGTGTTGCAGGTAAAGATTGGCCAATTGGAGGGCAGTATCGAAATCGGTATCGGAACAAACCACTGTGGAGGAGGTATCACCATTTTGGAACTTGCGGAGTGAGGTAAGTATCATGCAAATGCGGTAGAGTATAAGCCCAAGGCGTTTTACAACACTGCCAGCTTCGCTACCGGTAAAAGTGATTACCTCGGCAAGCCAGCGGCTACAGTTCTGGTTGAGGTGTTCCCATTGCGAACGGGACAATTGAACAAAAGTGGGGTAGAGTTCGAGGAAAAGGTACATTTCGTAAGCATCATGGGAGAGGGCTTTAAAATGGTCGGTAAGGTTGATGTTGCTGGCAAATGGCGACACATCGCGCCAAAGTTGGTCGGTTTTGAACGCATAGTACACGAAGCGGCTAAAAAGTCCATCTTCGGCAGATGCAATAAGACCTGTTACCTGGTTTGGGGTACCGGAGAGGGCAACCGAAAGGCGAGGTTCGCCGACCTCGATGTATTCGTTATTTGTTTTTTTGGAACTGGAAAGCCGCTCGTGATGAAAAGCCTTGCGAAGCATATCGGAATAGCCGCCCCATTCCTGCTTTAACACATTGCCCATGGTATCGGCTTCGGTTTCGCAAATGATCCCTTCGCCCTGGTTGTCTTGCAGGTGGGTGAGGATTTTGGCGTAACTGGAATTTGCGGGAATAAAAACGACTTTGAATGGTGGTGGCACTGGCGGTTCTTCGGGTGGGTCGCCCTTTTTCCTTGATTTTTGGCTGGCTTTGTATTGGTTAAGTTCGGCCTGATAGTGTTGTTGTTCCTCCCTGCTGGCTTTTAACAATAAGTCGTGGCGTTTGTCGGCAAGCATTTTGGAGAATTTCAAAGCTCCTTTGCCACTGGCAGCAGGAGCAAGGATAAAAGCAAAAAGGTTGGGATAGACAATTTGCTGGGCATATATGCCCTGAACTTTTGGCATGCATCCGCTTAGGATAGCAAAAGCACCTGTTAGGAAAACATCGCGTTCGCGGGTATCAGTAAAAGCATTTGCCCCTGATTGCATAAGGACTGGCAGGTTCTGGATAAGTTGATTGGGGATAGTGGGGGTATCGCGCAAGAAGTCTTGATCAATTTCGGAGGATTGGCTTGGAGAGGGAGTTTGCAACTTTGCAGAGTTTGCAGAGTTTGCAAACTTTGCAAATTCAGCAGAATGGTTGGTGTAAGCACTACGAACGGCTGCCTTGATCTCCTTTTCGGGGAGGTCGAATTGCCGGGTACATAAGAATAGGGTATCCATTTCGGGCAAACCAGCCCTGTTGCAGTTGGAAGAAAGGAGATACATGTAATTGTTCCGGTTACCATCGGCATAATTTAGCTTTTGGTTTGTAAATTGCACTTGTTGTTCGAAAATAAAAAGGGCGTTCAAGTCTTGGGTTTCGGCAGGTGGAATGGATGGAGTAGGAAGAGGAGGTGGTTTAGGAAGGGGTGCAGGTGAAGGTTGGGCAATGGAATCGGGAAGTTGTACCAGAAACTTTTCGCTACTTAAGTTTTTGTACAAATGAGGATCGTAACTTACGAAGCAAAGGCGGGTAATATCTTTGCATTTGGGATCGCATGGGATACCAAGGCTGTTTTCGTAATATTCCTGAACCTGATGATAAGCTATATGATGATTGAGTTCGGATGTGTTTACTTCAACAAATACTTTAAGTCCGTTGCCGCTTGGGCTACGAAGGCAACAGAAAGTATATGGGATTTGTGATATTGAAGTAAAAGCTTCCTCCAGAGTTTGAGGAGGAAGCTTGTCGAAATCGAGATGTACAAATCCACTGTATTGCTGAAGCAGATGCGCTTTACGACCACCTGCATAGGTGCCGGAAGGGGTAAAAGCTGGGAGTTGTTTTTTTAGCTGGTCGGCTTTTGGGTAATCGCCGGAGGCAATACAGGAGCGGATGTTGTCAACCTCTTGCTTATATTTACCAGCTTTGATGTCGTTAATGATCAGGATCAGGGACCTGTCCTCAACCGGTTGGTTGAACCCTGTGAAGATGGTGGATGTTGCCATAAATATCAGGATTTGGAAGGTTTGAACTGTTTTAAAAACGAAATGAAAACCGCAGAGGCATAATTATACATTACAGCAGCGGCGGAGATAAAATCACTGTTGCTGGGGAAGCCCTGCAAGAGGATTGAGAGGAGTGCATGCAACAGGATAGTGGAAAAGGATTTGATCCGTTGCAATACGATGTGGAGAATAATAGATATAGTTATAAGCCTCACCATGTTTAACCCCTCCTCGATTTTGACAGTTTAGCATTTACTTCTTCTTCGATTTCGGCAGAAGTGGACATGCGGTTACGTTGTAACCAAACATCAAGCTCGGTACGGTTGAAATACAATTTCTTGCCCTGGGGGCAGAAATGCGGTATTTGCCGGGTGCTTGTTAATTTGTAGAGATGGGATTGGCTTACATCGAGATAGGTGCAAGCCTCGTTAAAATTCAATACTGTTTTTTGCAACAGGTTTTGCTCATCCAGCTTAGAAGCTATCTCGGAGAGCTTGTTTAAAATCAATTCTTCGTTTGCCATCGTTTTGTATATTTTGAAAACGGGGCAAAAGTCTAAAGTGGCCAATCGGAAAAAAGTGAGACAGTTATATCTCAGTGAGATAACTCCCTGAACTCATTATACTTTATTGCAGTTGTTTGAAGATATTGTCAATTGTTAGGTAATCTTTAGGTTTTTCGATCTTATTTGAATAGAGATTCTGAGCTTTAAAAGGCTTTTGCTTTTTGGTAAAAAACATAGCAGAATCCTCAATAGCTTTTGGTGTAAAATTTTTAAAATGAGAACTGAATTTATCAACAATATACCTAAACTGAACTGTTTCGCATCCAATATAAATCTGAGTAGAATCAGGTTGTAAATCTTTGGAAAGGAAAACGGTAACCAATTCATCAGCATTGTTCTTTTGTTCATTAAGCAAAAAAACTTGATTGCATAATAGGTGGACAACGGTTTTAAGTTTCGTTTGGTCACCAAGAAAACCGAAAGCCAGTTTTTGTCGGCCCTTATTTTTTTCCGGGTACGGATCTTCTTCTTCCATTATTACCGGGAATTTTTCAGTGAAACGTTGCGTATAAATTGTTTTTTGTTCTGTAAAATACTTGTATAACATTTGCGGTATTGACAGATTGTTATTGCTCGAAGGCAGGATGTAATCCAATTCATCCAGCAATTTGTTAACTGCCTCTAAACGTTGTTGACCAAACTGCAATTTGTTGATGGGTTGTAGCATGGCTGCTTTTGCTTCTTCCAGGATACTTTTTATTGTACTAAGGTATGTTAGTTGCTCAATTGTTTGCAATCCAAGGTCAGTATCTTGTGAGAATAAGAAAATGAGGTTTTCAAATGCTGCCTGAAGCTTTTTAGAATCGGTGGGCTGGTGCTGCTGAATTTGTGCCAGCAGATGGAGTGCAGCACTCTTTGAAAATTCATGGGTAGTCTGTATTGATTGAAAGTGAAATTCAAAATAGGGTGTAGTTGGTATTAAAGGCGATTTGTCAGGATAGGCTTCATTCAGGTAATGCAGGTAAAAAAACTCTTCAGAAGTGTTATCTTTTAGTTGCGTAGAAAAAAGTTCCTGGATTTCAAAAAACAATACTATCAGTGTTTTTTTCAAAGTGTATAATGTATAATATATATGATCGCTTTGAGAATCAGAAATTAAAGTGTATTCTCTTTCCTTCAGTTCTATTGCAGTTTGCTGGGCTAAGACTCTGATATTCGTAAGAGTTTTGCTTACCTGATAACGGAGGTCCAGAAGCTCAGTCCAGTTGCTTGCCTGCTGGATGAAAGCATTTAGAACCCGAAGTGATTCTGCCGTAATCATTGAATAATAAAACTGAGTAATAGGGTTGGTGTACCTGGGCAAATCAATTTTAAAGATATGCTGCTGCAAAGGTGAATTATTGTTCGGGGTTTCGTCCCTAAGTACTTTTTGCAGCGTGGGGTAGTCTGCTAGAATTACCAGAAGATAGGAGAGTAATTCTGTTATAGTCCCAGGTGGAGTTGTTTTTGCTGATTTGATTATTTCTGTAAACCTCCTGGTATTTGAGATGTCAATTTTCCACGGTTTCAATGAACCATGCAGAATACTATCCAATATCTTGATTTCCATATAAAATCTATTTCAATTGAGTGAGCAAGTTAGCATATTCCAGCTTAACATCATCTGTAAAGCTATCTAAATATCCTTCTGTGGTTATTTCAGAGCTATGCCCCAAGGATTCTTTAATGAATGAAGTAGAAGCCCCTTTTCGCTTTAATACTGTTGAGAATGAATGACGGGCTGCATAGGTGCCGATTTTCATTTCGATTTCCTTTTCAACCCGTATGTCTTCCATGTGTTTGTTTACCCATTTGATAAAACGCTGGCAGCGGTGCTTAACTGTTACAGGATTTAAACCGGCTTCGAGTATCGGAAACAAGTAGGGGTTTTCAGGATTGGTATTCTTTTGCCTGTTTATAATCTCCAGGACTCTTGGATTAAGCCCAACCTTGATGGGGCGCAGATCTTTCTTTTTGGTCCTCTTGGTTTTTTCGCGGAAGAAATAAATATAATTGCCATCCAGATTTATGGGTTTTAGGTGGGCTATGTCAGTGAAGTTGATCCCATTACAAAGGTATGAGAAAATCCAGAAATCGATTGCCTTTTGTTTAGCAGGTTCAGCGGAGGTATAATCCAAAAGCTTTTGAAGGTCATCGGATGGTAGAGCTTTTTTAATGTTACGGCCGGCAGGGATCTGATATTTTTTAAAAGGGTATTTATCGGCTGACAACATGTTATTATCAATTGCCTGGTTAATGATGGCTCTGAGCTGCCGCATATAAATGCCTATCGAGCTTGTTGACTTCCCGGCCTTTGTCATGTGGTTTTCATAGGACTGCAAAAACTCAGGAGTAATGTCATAAATGGTCAGGTTCTTTTTGAACCCAGATATTGAATTGATGGTTGTCTGGTAGGAAATAGCAGTACCGATTTGGCTGTTTTCTTTTAAGGTTTTGATGTAGCGGTCAAACCAATACGAAAGTTTCGAAAGGTGCTGTTCGCCAGAGTTTGAACTTTGTTGAAAGAAAGCTTCCTCAAAAGCCACAATTGAGAATGGGTGGAGGTTATCAATAATCTTTTGTGCCTTGGATTCGATTAATTTCAGGCGAGCTTTCAGCGCTTTAAGCTCAGCATCGCGGAGGTTTGAGGCGAAAACTTTATCCCATTCGTCTTTGGTAACGGCTTCTTTGATGCCGTATTTTTTTTTGCCTTCACCAAAGTAGATATTTAATTTAACGGGGTACTTTCCGTCCTTGTTTGCCTTAGTCCCTTCTATTACAAAGCTTACTGTTGCTGTGTTCTCTATCATAATATAAGTATTAAAAATGCGACCAAAAATGCGACCATATCTTTACACAAAGATATGAAATAAGTGATAACAAAAACAAAGAAAAGAATAATAAATATTGATTATCTGTGTGTTAGATAATATAAGCAGAAATAAGAAAATATAAGAAAGAAAAAAATGTGACTGTTAATCAGAGGGTCTCAGGTTCAAGTCCTGAAGGGGGAGCTTCAAAATCACAAGATAAAGACCTGTAATTAAACACATTACAGGTCTTTTTGTTTTCGGTACAGGCAGAAATACATGCAGAGTAATCCGGCTTACCAAGAACACGCAATATTATCGGCAAAGTGATTATCTTTAGATAGAATTGGAATTGTAACAATTCACCTCCACAATTCGCCATTTCAATGCTTTGTAAGGCTGAATAGAATTGGAATTTAATCAATTAAGTCTTGTCATTTGAAGTACAAAACAATCTCCGAGAGGTAACGCCGTATGGAAATTAATAATTTTAGTATTACAATAGTCCACTCCGACAAGTCTTTTTTAACCACAAAGGCTCTAAGGCTCTAAGTTTCACAAAGTTTATAATTCTGAATAACAATGCTTTGTGCCCCTTTATGTCATGAAGTCTTAGTGGCATTTCTTTGTTTTTGGGTTTTCGGAGCGGACTCAATTATCTAATTATCACATTATCGCATTCCCACATTATTTAATTTTCAATAGGCTTCGCACCATCAGGCAATTTTGTTGGAGGACCAAAAGCAGGATTTGTCAGGAATATATCATCACGTAGGGTTTTGATAAAAGCGATAAGGTCAGTTTTTTCGTTTTGAGTCAGGTTGATGCCGCCATCATAAGCATGGTGCATTAACGGATGAACATTCGGCGACCAGATTATCCCCTGGGAATAAAATCCGATGACTTCTTCCACGGTTTTGAAACGGCCATCGTGCATATAAGGACCGGTGAGTTCGATGTTGCGCAGGGTTGTTGCTTTATAAGCGCCTTTATCCGATGGGTCGCCGGTAATCGAAAAACGATCGCGGGGATCATTAAAAACAGAATCTTTTCCGTTATTATAAAACAAGTTCGTGGTAAAAAGGGGATTGCCCGAACCGCCGTGGCAATGGAAACAATCGGCACCATCTTCGGTCATGAAAAGCACATAGCCATTTAACTCCTGGGTGCTGAGCTGCTCTTCGCCACGCATATATCTATCGAATTTCGAATCGGACGAAATCAATGTACGGGTAAACTGGGCAACAGCTTTGCTGATATTCCGCATGGTGACGGTTCGGGATCCGAAGGCTTTTTCGAAGAGTTCAGGATAACCACTTATGCTTTGAATCATGGATTTGGTTTTGTTGGTGTCGCCGGCAAATTCATGAGGGGCGGTAACTGCCATTCCAACAATATCCTCAATATTGCGTTGCGATCGACTTGTATTTCCTTCAAAAATCGCCCCTGACCAAAGGTATCCCGTCTCGTTCCAAACCAGGTTGATCATAGGTAACATAAAGTGGGGAGTTTTAATGCCGGTTATCCCAAAAGGCCTGCCACCCAAGAATTTAGGATGGTTGATGCCGCATTCAAACGAACTGGATTGCAGGTGGCAGGTGCCGCAACTCATCATACTGTCGGCATTGGTTTTGCCCGACATCCGTCCATCATAAAATAGGTTCCTGCCTAATTCAACCCCTTCCACCGTCATTGGGTTATCGGGTGGGATATTCATGTGGGTGGGGAAATATTTTGGCACTTCAATAATGTAAGGGGTTGGATTGTAGTCGGTATCATCATGTTTGCAGTCCGAAAAAGAAAAAGCAAGCAGGACGAGGCCAAAACTAAGTATCCTTCTAAAAGCAAACCACTTAACATTTTTTTTAACCATAATAACAATACGCTTTTCGAGATCCAAAATCATTTCACACTTCCCGAAAAAGAAACCGCAAAAGCATTAGCCCCGTTTTCACAAGCTTTCAGCATGGCATTTTGGTTTTGCATAATTTGTCCGCCGGTTTGGTTCCAATCCCACAAATTCGGTGCTTCAAACCATTTTTCAATATTCATGGTTATGGTAAATACATTGTTGTTTGGGGTTGTTTGGATATTGAGCGGGAGCGTTACTTTGAAATAATTTTGATAAAAAACTGTACCATCCTCATTCATGCCAATGCCAAGATGTAGGTTGAACGGCTTGATCGTATCGCCTGTGGCCTTCCATTTTCCATTCATTTTCATATAATGATACCCACCGCCCATCATATCTGGCCAAAACATATCCCGTTCGGGCGGGTTCACAAACAAGCCAATTTTATTTTTAGCCTCATCGATACCGAAAATGAATGAAATACTTGTATAACTGCTAACGGGTAATCGGTCTGCAGGATTCCATTCCAAGGTATAAGGTATGTCGATATCAATATAATGGATACCACTGTCGGAAACGATCGGAAATACCTCACCATTAGCGGCAGTAAGTCTAACCTCCGAAATAAAACACTGCAGCTCATCAACCTCATATAGGTTCCCTGCCATGTTGGTGTATTTCATGATGCCCTTTTGCAGTTCGGAACCATCAACATTGGTTTTGAATAAAAAACGGGGTGCTACAGGTTCAACATTTTCATGTTTGCACGAAACTACAAGTGCCAGAAAAGCTATGATTGTGAAAAAATATTGGTAAAGACGGGTATTCATTTTGTGGATTTATTTGAAAACGCACAAAAATAACCTTTATTACCTATCAAACTTCCCAAAAACCACTATCATTTTGTTGCTATCTTTGCACCCCTCAAAATATACGGTATAATCTTCCGTATTCAATCCACAGAATGTGATTATTGATGTATGAGGCAAACTTATATTTGATAAAAATGAAATTTAAACCAGGAGATAAAGTAAGGTTTCTGAACTCAACAGGGGGCGGGACAGTAGTTAAAGAAATCAACGCGTTTATGGTGTCGGTCGAAATAGAGGACGGTTTCGAAATACCGACACTAAGCAGCGAACTTGTAGCCATTGAACCTGCAGGCACTTCGGGCGATTTGTTCCTGAACAAAAATGAAAGACGCGGCGAAATATCAGTTAAAAAAGAAGAGCCTAAACCAGAAATTGTTGAAGACGAAAGACTTAGCCGAATTGTTCTGCGTGGCGAAAGCCCAATAATGTCGAATGGCATTTACCTTGCTTGGGTACCGCAGGATCAGCAACGTTTGCTTACTGGCGGTATAGATGTTTATCTGGTAAACAATACGTTGCACGATATCCTTTACTCCTTTTTCATCAAAAATGCTGAAGGCAATTTTTCAGGCATGGATTATGGTTCGGTTCCACCCGATTCGAAAATCGTGATTGAAAGCATTGTACGCGACGACATTGGTTTATGGTCGAATGGCATTGTGCAAGTGATTTTCTTCAAAGACGAAAACGAAAAAGTGCTTATGCCCGTCAGTGCAACTTTCAGGATAAAAGGTTCAATATTTTTTCAGGATGGCAGTTACCACGAAACCCGTTTTCTCGCTAACCGCAAATCCATTATTTATACGGTCTGCGAATTGAACCGGATACCAAGCACTTACGAACAACTGTTGATCGAAAAAGAAAACCAACAGCCCATTCCTTTAGCAGCAGTGCGGTTCAAGCCCGAAACAGCCATTGACAATTACCGCACCGCTCCTGGCGAAGCCGAGATTGATCTGCATATTTCGGCTTTACGCGAGGAATATGGAAAACTAACGCCACACGACATACTAACCATACAAATGGGTGTTTTTGAGCGAATGTTGGGCAGCGCAATTGCTTTCAGGTTCAACCGCGTAGTATTTATCCACGGCATCGGCAATGGAACCTTGAAACAAGCAATTATCAAACGTCTGGGCGAATATGAGGACATAGAATCCCACAATGCATCGTTTGCCAAATATGGAAATGGCGCTATTGAACTTTTCCTCAGAAGGAATCAATAAATATTTCGGTTTTCGGATTTCGGAATAAGGTTACATCCTATAAACCAGGGCATTAATATTCATACCTGCGCCAACGGAAGCAAAAACAAGGTTATCGCCCATATTGATTTTTTGCAATTCCAGCTTATCTTTGAGTATCAGGTCGAATAAAGTAGGCAATGTTGCCACCGATGTATTCCCAAGCCAGGAAATAGACATGGGCATTACATTTTCGGGTATATCAAATATGTTATAAAGCCCGAATAGCCTTTTTAAAATTGCATCATCCATTTTTCCATTAGCCTGATGGATAAGCACTTTACTGACATCTTGCAGATGGATGCCACTTTTTTCGAGGCATTCTTTTATTGCTTGAGGCACGGTTTCGAGTGCATATTGATACAGCCGCCTCCCATTCATTTTGAGGAAAAGCTGATTCTGGCTTTTATATCCGGGATTGAAAGACTTGTTCATGTGCAACATTTGTGAATACGCAAAAGTATCGGAGCGCGTTTTATGCGCCAATATCCCAATTGGGGTTTCGCTGTCCCTTGCTTCAATAACCACCGCACCAGCGCCATCAGCATATAACATGCTATCCCGATCGTGTGGATCTGAAATCCTGGATAAAGTTTCGGCACCTATAACCAGTATTTTTTTTGCGTCGCCTGATTTTATAAAATAATCGGCCTGTATGACAGCCTGCAACCAGCCGGGACACCCAAATGTTATATCGTAAGCAACAGCATTGGGGTTATTTATCTTCAATCACTGTTGTCCGGTAAAAAAAATAAAACCAGGTTAGCTTTTTACGGTTAACCTGGTATGGTTACCTTTGAAGTTACGAAGCAAAAAACGTAACCATGGGCAAAAGTACAAATTTTAGCGGACAGCCGCTTTTTAACC
>CAIRHD010000392.1 GCA_903878265.1 uncultured Bacteroidales bacterium
CAGGAAATATTGAAAAAGGGGAAGAAATGGAATGGTGTATACATGATAAGGACACCTATATCCTTAGAAGGATAAAGAAAAGCAAATCGCTTATAGAGACTACAAAAAATAAAGATTAGTTAAGTTGACGCACATGCCCTAACGGGACTTCATTATGAATGCATATTGCTTGCTACCAATATATTGTCCCTACGGGACAGTCCCGTTAGATTATTTGCGACAGCAAATAGCTATTGGTAGAATATGAGTAACCTTATTGCCAAAGTCCCGTCAGGGACGAGATAGAAATTAGCATGTAATGAGTTAGTTACATTCGCATTTGTAATATGAATTGGGGAAGTTATTTTGACATCTTTACTTAGGATTAAACGAGTTTAAACAAACAGACTCTAATTGCCCCTTTTATGTAAGATATATCCTACATCCAATCTATAGATTATCCTACAAATAATTATCCTTTTATCCTACAAGCCATCCTTTTTTATCTTACTATTTTTGTCGGGATTTATTATGGTTAAGGCAATTTCCTTTTGGATGCAGAGCTATAAAAAACCGCATATCAGCTTTGGTCAGATTGGCAGATTTCACAAATCGGTTAAAGTTTATACCAAATCAAGTGCTTATGTTTTTTACAAATAGATTAAAAGCCATTATAATCATAAAGTCATTTTTGGATTCAAAAGAGTGGAGACATGGCAATAGATAATTTGTTCGCTGAAGTTACATCGGCTCGTTACATGGCCTTGGTTGTAGAAAGCACAAAACTCGAAAAACAAATTTGTGCAACCCATACGGGTCAATTGCTCTACGACCAATTTTTTCTTGCTGCTACATTGGCTGGGGCTAACTACGAAAATGCATGGGCCAACGAGAGCATGACTGGTTTTATTGCCAAAATGCAAATGGTAAGCGTGGAGCTGCAAAAATTGATTTTTATTGCCAAGGTAATCATCAATACCAAGATCATTTCTTCTGATAACGAAGTATTGGGGTTTATTTTTATCGAAACCAACGAATTGATGAGCAGTGCCTCAAAATCAATAGCTACTGCAAAAACAAAAATCACAAATCCCGAACTTAGGCAGAACTAAAAATTGACTTACAATTCGTTTGAGGATATAATTGCGTGTTGAATAATTAGAGTTTGTTTTTAAACTTGGATTATCCGAAAATGTACGAATTAAGAATTACGATTTACGATTTGTTTTCAGCGAGTTATATTCGTCAATCGTAACTCGTACATCGTAAATAAAATTAAAACATTACTCTATGGACAGACTCCAATTAATATAAATATAGCTTGTGAGGAAAAAATCCAAGAAATCCTACACCTTATTCATAGAAGCCAGAAAGAAACAATTAAAAGTTAGAAGACACAAAAATTAAAGCCCACCGAAATTGTTTTGCTCCAAAATAGTCTCAATATCGCTTGTCTATCCATTACTTACCAATTGAACCTCGATCAATGTCTGTATTGCGCGCTTTTACCCTTTGCCTTTTACCCTTTGCCTTTTACCCTTTGCCCTTTACCCTTTGCCCTTTAACCTTTGCCCTTTACCCTTTGCCCTTTACCCTTTGCCCTTTACCCTTTGCCCTTTACCCTTTGCCCTTTACCCTTTGCCTTTGCCCTTTAACCTTTGCCCTTTAACCTTTGCCCTTTAACCTTTGCCCTTTGCCCTTTAACCTTTGCCCTTTACCCTTTGCCCTTTGCCCTTTGCCCTTTTTACTTTGCCCTTTACCCTTTGCCTTTTACCCTTTACCCTTTGCCTTTTAACCTTTGCCCTTTAACTTTACATTAAAGCAATGCTTATCCATGACTAACGAGCCTTACTATAATAAGCGAACTTATGAATATCCTGATTTGTGATGATCACAAAATTGTACGCGAAGGGCTGAAACAAATATTGATGCAACTCGATGGTGTTGCTACTATAAGTGATGCTGCTGATGGAAACGAATTACTGTTGCATCTGAACACCCATGTTTGCGATATTGTTTTATTGGATATTTCGCTGCCAGGTAGGAGCGGTTTGGAGGTGCTGCAATTGGTGAAGCAAAAATGGCCTTTCTGCAATGTGCTTATGTTAAGCATGTATCCACAGGAGCAATATGCAATCAGGGCACTTAAACTTGGAGCCTCTGGTTATTTGACAAAGGATACTGCTTCGGCAGAACTGATGGTAGCGGTAAAAAAAGTATCAGCAGGCGGAAAATATATTTCAGGTGCTTTGGCCGAGAATCTCGCCTTCAACCTGGGAAGTGATAAGTATCGGCAAAAACACGATATCCTCTCGGTCCGTGAATTCGAGATACTGATAAAACTTGCTAATGGCATGTCGCTTCAAGAAATTGGTGATGAGCTGTTTATTTCTAACAAAACTGTTAGCACTTACCGCAGCCGTATAATGGACAAAATGGAATTGACCAGAAATACTGACCTTGCCAGATATTGCCTTGAAAACAAATTGATATAATAAGCCATCCTTAGAAACCGTTATTTTTAAACCGTTTGCCTCCATTCCATTCCCGTTAAGCCTGTACAGATTCACTCCCTTCACCTTCGGTGTAAGTATTATCCTACCTTTAAATAGGCTGAATCCTACATATATTTGACATATTCCTTACACAGATATTTATGTCACTGCTTTACTTTTGGCACTTGGTTTTCATCGCAGCAATAGTAGGGAAAATGTTGATGAAACGAAAATGGGGGAGTTTTGGATAAAAAACAAACCTCTCAATTTGGGGGGACTTAATCATTTTTTCGCCTCCGAGCAATACTTGTACGATCAAACAATTGCAAAGTATTGATATAGAATTAAGGGTTTTTGCTTTCCCTGCAATTTGGCGACACTTTTCCAAAACCATCCTAATAATGTTTAACCTGTATAAAGGCTACTTGCGTTCATGAAAGTTTTATTTGCCGATGATTCAGTACTGATACTCGACCGATTGCAGGAGATGATTTGCAAACACAAGCATGTGGAAATTGTCGGGGCCTTAAAAAACGGGAACGATACCTTGTCGGCAATTTTGAACTTGAACCCCGACCTGGTAATAGTGGATATTAACATGCCAGGATTAAGTGGCTTGGAAGTTTTGCACGAAATACGAAAAGTGAATAAAACACTAAAAATAATCATCCTTACTTTTTTTGCTATCGACAGTTACAAGAAGATAGCAATACGGGAAGGAGCCGATTATTTTTTCTCAAAAGTTGACGATTTCGAAAAAGTATCGTCGGTAGTAGCCGAAATGCTTTTAAGCGAAAGGAACAACACCATTAATTGATAACGCCAACGCCCAAAACAACCAAAAACCAAAAACCAAAAAGCCGGATAGGGTCGACAGAATGGTGAGTATTTCTTGCTGCTTTCCGTTTAAGCCAAATCCAAAATAGCTGGTACAGGCTGGTCAACAGTGTGGAACAACTACTGTTAGGTAAAGTTAAACTACAGATGTTCATTGCTTTGTAAAGCAATTGAATGTTTGTAGTTTGGCGTTTTTGTATTTGTTTCTTTCGTTTATCAAATGGCATTTCGAGAGATGGTTTGAAAATCAACAACAGCATCATAACCAAATAGTAAGGTTTTTTAACATATAAGCCTCTGCAATGAGCAATAACGGAAAGGAAATATCAGCAAAAGCCGTATTCTTTGGGACAATCCTTTTAATCGTGCTTGTTATATTGATGAGAATATTTTCGATAGTATAATTAGAGTCTGTCCATAGAGTCGAGTTTTATTTTTTATTTGCGATGTACGAATTACGATTGACAAATATAACTCACTGAAAACAAATCAAAAATCGCAATTCGTACATTTAGTATTGAACCTAATCAAAAAGCATACTCTAATTATTTTCAATGTAACAGAAAAGTGAAAAGCCCGCAATGGGTTGCCGGATGCCAGTGGTGGCTCTTTAGTAATTCAAATACTAAGCATTTGAACAAACGAGCATTTGAATAATAGGACATTTGAATAATAGAATAATAGAATAATAGAATAATAGAACAATAGAATAATAGAACAATAGAATAATAGAACAATAGAATAATAGAGCAATAGAACAATAGAATAATAGAACAATAGAATAATAGAACAATAGAATAATAGAACAATAGAGCATTTGAACAATAGGAAATTTGAACAATAGAACAATAGAATAATAGAAGATTTGAACAGTAGAACATTTGAACATTTGAACAATAGAACATTGAGTCCACTCCGAAAAGTAGTTTGGTTATCCTGAAAGGATGAAACCTCAATAACCACCAGTGAAACCGGTGGGAAAAAACTGCAGCGTCAATTCAGCCCTGAAAGGGTTGAATATTTAGTGTGTTGAAATTCAACCCTTTCAGGGCTGTTCTTTCTCATTTCATTTTTCCGTGGGTTTCACCCACGGTTATTGAAATCGCGCCCTTTCAGGGCTTTTTTCGGGGAAAGAGGTTTTCGGAGAGGACTCAACATTTGAACATTTGAACGCGCAGCAATTGAACGCGCAGCAATTGAACGCGCAGCATTAAACCCTTAAACACCAACCCATCTTGTAAGAAATATACTACACGCAAATAGTCATTTCCCTACAATCATTTATCTTTTATCCTACACATCGAGCAATTTTTTGATATTATTATTGCAGACTAATTTAGCATGATTGCCATTAGGGCAAAACAATTACCAACACACCATATATAATAAGGTATAGCACATGATCATAGGTTACGGGCAAGTTGCATTTACAGGGGCGTTGCATAACGGTTCTGCTTTGCTTGTGGCATTAAAAACACCTAAAGCCAATTCACCAGCATTTTCGTTTTTGTTGCAATGCGCCCATATTCCTTGCCTTCTTTCTATTTTGATCCTAACCCACATAGTATCCAACAATTGTGTTGCCCAACCCATAGCCCGGCCTTTCGCAAAAAAAATTGATACCTTATATATAGGTACTCAAAAAATAGTTGTAACCACTCTTTCCGCTTTTGCCAAAAGCAACCTAAAAGCCGATACCTGCGTACCCCGCATGTTCACATTGGCCCGTTCGTCCTTTACCCATAACTCCGACAGTGGCCCACCACATTAACCTGTTTTTAGCTCGAAACATTTTTTATCCACTATAATCAAATTTTAAAAAACCAAAACAATGAAAAAAAATTTACTATTTAGTTTTGTGTTGCTTTTTGCAATGCTGACTAGCTGGGCACAAACAACCCCTCCCGATTGGAAATTTGCTTTCAGCGGAGGCACAATTACAGGTTACAATGCCTTTGGTGAGGTAAATATTATTATCCCAAATACCATTGGTGGAGTTACTGTTGTGGCAATAGGCGACTATGCCTTCAACAACAAAGGCCTTACGGGCGTTGTATTGCCCAATACCCTTGTAACAATTGGAACGGCTGCATTTAATTCAAATCAACTTTCAACTGTAGTCATTCCCAGCAGTGTTACCACAATTGGCGACATGGCTTTCGACCAGAATCAACTGACATCAGTTACTTTAGGCAGCGGACTTCTGGTGATAGGCAATCAGGCATTTGCCGGAGCCATGTCATTAACTAATGGAAACAGGATTACTTCCATTGAAATCCCACCCTCAGTAACTACCATTGGAAGTTACGCTTTTTCCGGAAACCAACTGACTTCGGTTGTCATTCCAGCAAGTGTTACTGCTCTGGGGACACCAGATCCATACGGAAATTCTGCTGAAAGTGCATTCAGCCATAATAAGTTAACAAGTGTGGTATTTGAAGGAACTAATCTGACAAGCATCCCAACAAACACTTTTTACGACAACCAGCTAACAAAAATTGAAATACCTTTTAGTGTTACCTCAATTTCGCAAAGTGGCTTCAGGCTAAATCCCCAACTAAAGGATATTACTATTGGAGCAAATGTAACGCTAGGCAATTTTGCTTTTACTTTTGTTGAGAACTCTAACAATGGATTCGCAACACTTTATAATGTTAACAAACAAGCCGGCCGCTATCAATACATCAGCGGTGCTTGGCAAAAAACCAGCAGTTACTGGTTTGTGGCTACCACCGGAAGCGATGCCAACCCAGGCACACCGGCTCAGCCAAAACTCACTATACAGGCTGCTATCAATGCTGCTGCTGCTGCAGGAGATGTTATTAGTGTGGCTGCCGGAACTTACACAGAACAGCTTAATATAACAAAAGGCTTAACCCTAATTGGTGATGTGTCCAACCCTGATAATGTAATTATTGATGGAGAAAACAAAACTATTTTAGCTTCTACAGGTCAGGTTAGAATTTACAACCCAACCGGAGACGTGGTTTTTAAAGGGTTTAAGTTGATCAATGGAGGAGCTCCCTCTACCGGTGGGAATTATTATATCCTTACAAAAGGTAGTTTTTCCAAAACAATTCAGAATTGCAAAATTATTGGTCACGGTGCTGGTCTTGATGCTGGCGAGGATTATGGTATTTGGGCATATACAGGTGCTGGAGATTTAATAATTAAAAACAGCTACTTTACAGATATGTACCATGCAATTTTGATAGAAAAAATAACTGGTGCTTTGACAATTGAGAGCAATACTTTTGACAATTTATACGCACCGTATTATGCACCTTATTCTGGATCTGTTGGTGGCAGGGCTATAGAAGCTATTACTTATGGTGGCACCAACATAACAACTCTTCAAAAAGTAACTGGAAATACATTTACCAACTTCAAATCAACCGGCATTATTTTCTCAGGAGGATTTAGTGGTTCTGGAGTAGGTAAATATACCAATGTAGTAATTGATAATAACAATTTCAGTTTTGATGCTTCAGATATAGTTAATGGCTATGGTGCAATTAACCTTAGAAATGTCAGCACTTCAAATAGCGATCCTCTTGGAGGCGTTACTGCTGATATTCATGACAATACATTCTCAGTACCAAGTACCAGTGCAATCCAGATTTCAGGATTAAATGGTGCTATTACCTGCAGCAACAACAGCATATCCGGTTCACCTTATGGTATTAATGCTGATGCAGCTCTTGCTACACCTATTACTGCTACCTGCAATTATTGGGGAACCGCCGATGCTTCAGAAGTAGCCGCAAAAATCATTGGAACTGTTACTTATATTCCTTACAGTGTTTCTGATGGTGGCGCTTGTGTAGGTGGTATGCCAGTTGTCGTTAAAAATGGAAGTACTATTGTAGCTGGATACTCAACTATACAGGCTGCAATTGATGCATCTTCCACTTTAGGAGGGTATGTAATTGAAGTTGCCCCGGGCACATACAACGAACTTATTACAATTAATAAAGGTATTAGCCTTGTATCTACCGGCGGTCGTGACGTAACTTTTATTAGTACTCCATTTGGGACATTGACAACAGGAGTAAGAATAACGGCGATTAACCTGGGTATAGTTACCATTGATGGCTTTACAGTTAAAGATTTTACCGAGGGCGGAATTATCCAGCCTATGGCTATGAGTACCGGTACAGCATTTAAAGTATACAACTGTAAAGTTATGCCTTATTCATCTTATCTGCGTAACGGCATACAGGTTTCCGGTGATGGTTCTGAAGTTATTGGAAATTATGTTGTAGGTGCAAGTCTTACAGCCGATTGGGCAGGTACAGGAATTCATGTTGTTAATGCTAGCAATGTATTGGTGAAAGGAAATACAGTGAACTCAGGTCATGCTGATTATGGAATTGTTGTGGATAATTATTCTGCAACTTTGGTTAACAACATTACTATTGAAGATAACACCGTGGATGGAGCAAAATATGCTGCTGTCTGTATTCAAGGACCTAATGCGACATCACACAAAGTTATAAGTGATATTGTGATTCAGAATAATGTGTTTAAAAATGGACAATCCGACGGAATCGATGTGTATTATTGTGATTTAACCAATCTCACCATCATGGGAAATCAAATATACAATAATACATACGACGGAATCTGGTTCCATGATCTTGGCACAGTGCTTGCAGGCAATATGTTAATCAATAACAATCAAATCTATGACAATGCCCAATATGGTATTAATAACGTCAATACATATAATATCGACGCTACCTGCAACTGGTATGGCACAGCCGACTACAATTTAATCCCAACCAAAGTAAGCGGTAACGTCAGTTTTATGCCTTACCTGGTTACTGCTGATATAGTTAGTCCGGTTTGTTCTGGTGGTATATGGCCGGTACATAATGTTACACAGAGCCTCTATTATCAGACAATTCAGACAGCCGTTACTGAAGCAACTGCAGGTGATTTGATTGAGGTGGCTGCCGGTACTTACACCGAAAATGTCGTCATCGGTAATTCAATCACTTTACAGGGTGCTGACAGGGAGACTACTTTCATTGATGGTTCCAATACCGGAGTGGTAGTAACTATTGCTGCGGATAATGTAACACTTGAAGGCTTCTCGATACAAAACTCAGGAGCCGATTTAGAGGCTAATGCAGGTGTTGTTTTGGCTAATGTTACAGGTTGTACTGTGATTAATAATTACATCATAAATAATGTAAATGGTGTTGTATTCATGGGCTCAACTGTTAATTCGGTACAGGACAATTGGATAAATAACAATGTCAGGTATGGCATATTTGTTGGCATATTTGGTGTATCAAACGCATCTTCCAATAACACCATTTCCGGGAATGTTATTACGGATAGTGGCAGGGATGGAATTTATGTTGACAAGGAGAGCAACAGCAATACCATTCAAAGTAATACGATAAGTTCAACCAACGGCACTATCGAAGATGGTGATTTTGAAGGCAATGGTATTTATCTCTGGAAAGCAGGTTCTAATACTGTAAGCGGAAATACTATTGATGAAAATGCCGGTAATGGTATCGAAATAAGCGCTGCCAGCAATAATGTCATTACCCTTAATATGATCACAGGGAATGCATTCAATGGCATTGCAATCAGGGCCACTACAGTAGTTGCTTCTACAGGTAATTCTGTTACTTTCAACGATGTGTATTTTAATACTTTAGCCGGCATTTTGCTAAAGAGCGATGCTGCTGCAAATAGTGGAACTATTACAGATAACTACATCGCCCAGGGTGGGATGGGTATCAATGTTGAAACAGCTTCAATAAATGCTGCTTCCTGGACCGTGGAACACAATAGCATTACCGACAATACTTCTTATGGTGTTGTAAATAATGGCACAGGAACTCTAACTGCAGCCTGCAACTGGTGGGGAACAACCGACTACAATTCAATTTTGGCCAGTGTAAGCGGCAATGTTGATTTTGTAAGCTATCTGGCTAACGGAGATATCGGTGCACCTGATTGCTCTGGTGGCGTATGGCCAGTGCACAATCTTACACAGAGCCTTTACTATCAGACCATTCAATCGGCCATTACCGCTGCAACTGCAGGCGATGTGATTGAAGTGGCTGCAGGAACTTATGCTGAAAATGTAACTGTTGATAAACGTATCACACTGGATGGTGCCGGAAGTGGTACAGATGGAACAGTGATTTCTGTATCCTCAGGTTCAGCAATTACAGTAACCGGTTCAGGCAGTGACGTATCAAACAGGCTAGTGATAAAGGACGTAAGGGTTACCGGTGGAGCATCCAGCGGTATATATGTAACCAATGCAACTTCATCAAGCTTCCTGACTTTTGATAACATTTATGCCCTGTCTAATACCGATGGAATCAGTTTTGCTGGTACAGGTACGGTAACCGATGCAATCATATCCAATTCGTTTTTATCAAATAACGTGAATAATGGTTTACGTATCGCTTCTGCTTGTCCTTCTTTCATAGGTCTTACAGTAAGTAATTGTGAAATGAACACGAATGGATGGCAAGCATTCAGTTACAATGCGAGCGGAACCAATAATATTGGTACAGATTTCAATTTCACCAATTGCTCATTCACCAATAACTGTAGTTCAAATGCCAATAGTGGCGGGCTCCATGACTTATCGTTCTTTGGCTTCAAGGGAAATGCTACGCTGACAAATATAACCGTTGTGGCTAATCATACTGCAAATGGGCATGGTGTTGTATTTACACCACAACCATTGACAGCTCCTGCAGGGAATATTACTATAAACGGTATGACAGTTTCAGGAAGTGTTCCTAAATCTGGTCTCTATTTCGGAACATATACCGATTTAAGCAACGTTAGTTTGAATAACGTGGATGTTTCATCTGTTAGCTCGGGCAACAGAAGTGGTTGGGCAGGCACTCCACAATTTGTTGTTGAGAGCCCCAGTTCCAATGCTTTTAATATTGGTAATACAACATTTAAAACTCTGGGTGTTTGGTCTGCATCTCCGGTAAATGCTACTTCTGCAATATTCAAGCATATTACAACCGGCGTAACTTTAGATAGAAGCACCCTTGCAGATTGTTTCCAGATAGAAGACCAGGTTGGTCATGCTACAGATGCAGCAGGCTTAGGTCTAGCACGCGTAAAAGCTGACAACATATATGTAACACCATCCTCTGCAAAAATTCAACGTGGTATTGATGCTGCAACAGCAACCAATACTGTGAACGTGGCAGCAGGAACCTATCCTGAATCCTTAACCATTGGAAAATCTCTTACACTGTTAGGCCCTAATGCAACACAAACGCCTAATTCGGGTACACGTGCTGATGAAGCTATTCTTGCACCAACAACCGGTGCAGATGCTATTACTGCAAGTGCCGATGGTATTACAGTAGTATTTAAAGGTTTTAAACTGGATATGAGCAATGCCGCTTCAACAAGTCAAATGTTCTATTCGGCTACATCTAACAGTACCTGGACTTTTGAACATAATATTTATACCAATTTTATTGGTGAAGATTATGCTCAGTGGTGGATTACAGGCAGTCATACCAATTTCAATTTTAACTTAAGGGATTGTTTCTTTACGGCAAATACAAGTATATCTAATGGCATTATGATGGATGCCCCTGGATATACGCCAACTGTAAGTATATTAGATAATGTATGGCTTGATAATAAGGGATATCAAATGAATTTGAACAGTGTTCATGGAACTATTTCAGGAAATACAATCAAAAATACTACCGTGCCTTCAGATCAATCAGGTGGTATTATACTTGCAGCATCAAATACCAATGTTACAATCCAAAACAATACATTTGAGAAGTTGAATCGCCCAGGTATCCTTACCTATCCTTCTACATCATTTGCAGGTACATTAACTGTTAATGGAAATATGTTTAAAGATTTGGCAACAGGTAACAGAGGTGCATTTTATGTTGGCACAGGTTCTACTGTTTCTGGTATTACGCTGAATAACAATGCATTTATTAACAATGACTTGAATGTTAATAACTATATTGCTACTTCATTTGATGCTTCATGTAACTGGTGGGATGCTACAGCCCAATCAGCAATAGCTGCTAAATTATATGGGCCAGTAAGCTATTCTGCATGGCTAGTTGATGGAACCAATGAAGCTACAGGCGCAGGATTCTTCCAGTCAACTCCTAATTGTGCAGGCACCCCCGTTGTTGTTACCCTTAACACCCTTACCAATGTATCCTGTCCGGGAACAGCTACAGGTGCAATTAATGTTGATGTAAGCGGTGGTTCTGGCAATTACAGTTTCCTTTGGTCGAATGTACAAAATACCGAAGATATTACAGCACTTGTTGCCAACACATACACTATAACAGTTACCGATGTAACGTATGGCAGTACTTCAATTTTCTCGCAAGAGGTTACTACTACCAATACAATTCCTGCCGTAACCAACCCTGGTAACCAAACTGCATATACTGCTACCGGCACTTGTGCCAATGTTGTAACTTATACGGCAACACCTTCAGGAACTCCTTTGCCAACACTTACTTATGAATTTACCGGGGTAACTACCGGTAGCGGCAGCGGTTCAGGGTCAGGTTCCACTTTCAACAAAGGGATCACCAATGTTACGGTTACAGCAAGCAACGGTTGCTCGCCAGATGCAACGGCTGAGTTTACCGTTACTGTTACCGATAACGAAAACCCAACTATCAGTTGTGTTGGAAATCAAGCTAAAAATGTTGTAACAGGTACTTGTACTTATGTGGCAGGAGCAACGGAGTTTAACCCAACATCTTTCGCCGACAATTGCCCGGGTGCAGGTATAGCTTATGCCCTCACAGGTGCAACTACAGGAACAGGGACTAACCTTTCAGGTGTTAACTTCAACAAAGGAATTACTACTGTGGTTTGGACTGTTACGGATGCTGTTTCAAACTCCGCCAACTGTTCATTTACGGTAACAGTTACCGATCCCACAAATGCAACCGCACTTTATGTTAACGATGGCAGCCTTACAGGCGATACTTATACCTATGGTATAGGTAATGATGTTACAGGCGACGGATCCAAATGCTCGCCTTATGCTACCATTACCAAAGCAATTGCGGTAGCAAGTACAGGAGGTACTATTTATGTGGATGCAGGGACGTATGCTGAATCGGTTACTATCACAAAGGGACTTGATATCCGTGGTGCTAATTATGGTGTCAATCCTAATACAGGTGGCAGAGGTGCTGAGTCTGTATTTGCAAGCGCAAGTGGTATGAATTTATATGTTAATACTACTGCTAGTGTTCAAATTGATGGTTTTAAATTTGCAAATACAGGAGGTGCTTACGACCATTCATTGTCTGGCACAACAGGCACAACTATAAGTTTATCAAATAACTTCTGGAGTAATTCAATCGGTGGATATTTACCAAATGCTGTCAGCACTACAATCGTCAATAATCGCTTAACGTTCAGTAGCGGTGCCGACGAAGGTTTTGCTTTATTTGGTAATTATAATGGCACTACCGGAACTGTGATAGATGTTCATGATAATGTTTGGTTAACTGGGCAGATGACCGGAATGAACATAAACGCTTGTTCTGGTTCTATTTATAATAATGTCTTTGATGGCATAGCCTATTATGGTGTTCTTTTAGCAGGGAATACTAACATCTCTATTTATCAAAACGAATTCAAGAATATTGTTAATCCCAATCCTGCAAAACCTGAATGGGGTTCAGGGGTTCGCTTCTATCCCTCATTTACAGGGACTTCTACAGTTCACAATAATTCATTTACCTCCAATTACCGAGGTATGGTGATGCAATCTGGAGCTACATTAACAAATGTAGATGTTCATGATAATAGTTTTGTCGGCAATACGACCAATGCAATCTTGAATCAATCAACTGGTGTTCTTAATGCTACATGCAACTGGTGGGATGCTACAGCACAATCAGCAATAGCTGCTAAATTAAATGGGCTAGTAAGCTATACCCCATGGTTGATTGATGGAACCGATAGCGAGCCTGCAACACCTGGGTTCCAAGCTGTTCCCGGAAGTTGTATGGGATCGTCTTTGGCTGTATCGCTTAACTACAAAATTGATGCCGGCTGCCCTGGCACCAATACCGGATCAATTTATATTACTGTTGGTGGCGGATCTGGAAGCTACACATACCTTTGGTCTAATGGTGGCTATACCACCAAGAATATAACTGGTATTCCTGCCGGCAGCTATAATGTTTTGGTTTCCGATGCAATCTATGGATCAACTGGCGAACTTTCATCACCGGTTGTTATTGGAACTACAAATACAGCACCGCAGGTCTCCAACCCTGGAGCTATAACTGCTTCTACAGCACTCAATACTTGTGCTGGCCCTGCAACTTATTTAGCAGATCCTTCCGGAACTCCATTACCAACACTTAGCTATACGTTCTCCGGTGCAACTACCGGCAGTGGAAGCGGTACGGGTTCTGGATCAACATTCAATAAAGGGGTTACCACTGTTACCGTTACTGCTAACAATGGCTGTACAACTAATAGTGGTTCAACGGCTACCTTTACCGTTACCGTAAATGACAATCAGGCTCCTTCAATAACTTCATGTCCGGGTAATCAAGCTAAAACTACGACCGGTTCTGGCTATACAGCTGTAGGCAGCGAATTTAACCCTACCTTCAGTGACAATTGCCCGGGTTCAACAATTGCTTATGTTTTGAGCGGTGCAACTACTGCAACAGGTAATACTACACTTGCTGGTGTTGTTTTCAATTCAGGTACAACCACAGTAGCATGGACGGTAACTGATGATGCGGGCAAATACAACACTTCATGTTCATTCGATGTTGTGGTTTCGGTTTCCTTCACTATCAGTGGCACCCTCAAGTATGCCAACAATGCCCAAACACCATTGAATGGCATAATTGTTACCCTGAAAAAGACAAGCGCTCCTTCACCCCCCGTAGGCACCTGGAATACAAGTGATCCTGGTCAAAGCGGCACCTATCAGTTTACCGGTTTGCAACCCGACAATTATTTTATCGAACTTAGTCCGGCAGTGCCACAGGTTAATGTTCCAGCTACTTTAGGTGGATGGAAAACATGGGGTGGAGTTAATGCTACTGACTATTTGATCGAACAGCGCCATGCTTCCGGTATAACCCCTATACCTTTAACTCCTGCTGTTAAGCGATTGGGTGGCGACGTAATTGTTCCTCAGCCAACCCCAACTATTTTAATTGTTGATGCTAATGCTGTTAAAACTGCTTACTCAACCAACAGTCCAGCAGGTTTCGCTAACCAAAAATGGTTATTCTCTGCCTCCAATGCTGTGTCGCCGGCTACCGGATTAACAGGTATTATTCTTGGATCGGCAAATCTTACAATCAATATTGTAGCAGCTTGTGCAGGTGATGTGGATGCTTCTTATCAACCACCAAGCGGTAACAAAGCTGCCCAATTGCCCAATGTAAATGTAATCAGCCGTGGGAGCATAGCAGCTTCTGACGAAATGATAATACCGGTAAGTGCCGAAAGTTCCATGCAAATGGGTGCCATATCGCTTATCCTCGATTTTGATGCCACCAACTTTGATATCATAGGCATAAGCATGCCTGATCAAGGAGATGGTGATCCTTTCTTTGTAACGGATAACAATATGCTCCGCATTGGTTGGGCTTCGCTTACACCTGTTGAGGTGTTACAAGGCGAAACGGTATTGAACATACACGCCCGTGCAAAAGGCACAGCTTCAAAATCACTTCGCTTTACCTTAAACAGCGATCCGCTTAGCGAAATTGCCGATGCCGAAGGTGTTGTGTTTAAAGATGCCCTCCTTGCAATAGCCGAAGTGGATGGAAACACTAAGGATGTAGTTTCTGTGTATCCAAATCCTGCAAAAGATGTTCTGAATATCGGATATGCGATGCAGGCGGATGGAACTTTCTTTACCGAACTTTATTCTGTTCAGGGATCCCTTGTAATGGCTACAAGTGCTAACGATAAACTTGCCGGCAGCTATACCGAAACACTTAATACCAGTAAATTAACACCTGGTATTTATACCCTTCGTATTTATAGGGGCAGCCTGGTAAGCAACCATAAAATAATCGTAACCAAATAACCATTAACAGTGAGCTGTTTGCCGGTTTTCGCTTCGTGCGCAAACCGGCAAACAACTGCTCACCAATGGACAAACTCAAATTTATTATGAATAATTTAATACTAAACAATAAAAACATGAGACACATTTACGATTTACCGAAAAGGGATAACAAGCTCAACTTGAGCCATATATTCCGAGTTCCATTGTTAATGATTATTTTTATTGCCACCTTTGGGTTTAATAGCTTTGCACTGCAAACTTTAACCGGGGATGATCAGTGCTATCCAAATACAACTGTAAATATAGGGGTGGATGAACAGATTGTAGGTTGGCATGTCCTGTACCGCATTGGCAGTACTGGCATATATACAAAATTGACTGGTCAGTTTCAGGCTACAGTTCCTGGAGGGGCAAGGACTTTTGGCACTTTTTCCGTTGTTGGCGAATATGTGGCTTTTACTTCGCCGACTATTCCTGGTGCTGGTACTTTTACCGCTTCCACCATACCTGCTGGCTATACTCCAATCTCAGGTGAAGTTTGGATCATTCCGAAACCAACGACACAAACTCTTGGGTTCTCTGTCAGTCCGGCTTATACCCTTGATCCAATGAACGGGTGGGGTATTTATTATACTGAAAATACAGGTTCTCTTACAATTGCAACAGAAGCACCAAACTCGTACTATGGCTCTACCTGGGATGTTATATATACTTTGTACAAGGACGGTAATGCCCAAGCACCAACAGTAACAGGAACAGGAGCTCCCTATACCTGGTCCGGTTTGGGGGATGGATCGTATTATGTTACCGCAAAACGGAACGGATGTGCCGAAGAAAATATGGATAACACTATGATTATCATTACAGCTCCTGTTCGAAATACATCAAGGTTTTTAAGTTACCTGACTATCTCAGAAGCCATAGCCGATGCTGCAAGCGGTGAAGCACTTCAAGTGTATGGTAATTATTTTTCTGAAAATATTGTTATTGATAAACCATTGACTATTACATCGGCTATTGCATTAACTTCTGGTTTTATAGAAGGAACTGTGGATATTGATGCTGACAATGTTACGATCGATGGACTCTTTGGAGTTTCAGGCTCAGCAGCCAGCTACGCAATAAAAGTCCATGCCGGACGGAGTGCTTATTCAATTAAAAATTTAAGCATTTTAACCTCACTTGATAAGGGCATTCTGCTCGAAGATGGTGCCGGTGGTGGCACCATACAAGGGAATGCTATTACATGGGTCAATACAGGTATTGATATAGCAGGCAACCTTACAGCACCTTTGAGCATTAAGGGAAATACTTTTGAATCAGATGTTGTGGTTGGTATATATAATAGTGCTACAAATACTCAACTGGTTTCCATTACAGATGGGAACATTTTCAGGGCAACCATGGGAATTGATAATTATAGCGCTCCTGTTGTTATTACAGGTAACAATTTCGACGATATTCAACCAGGCGGAACCGCTGTTAACAATGCGCTTGTTGCTGATGTAACCATTACTCACAACTCATTTGGGGGATTTGATTTAACCAGGACAGCTATTAATTCCTCTTTTGCCCTTACAAGCACGGTAAGCAACTGGTATGGTAGTGCCAAAGGCCCTACCATTGCAACAAATGCCTGTGGTGACGGTTGGGTAGTTTCAACAGATGTGGCTTATTCGCCATGGTATGGCGAAGCCGGAATGACAACTACAGTTACTGCGTTTGGCGCAACAGTAAGTTCGCATACCGATAATGTATGTTACGGAGCATCGGCAGGTACCATTACCATGAATCCCACGGGAGGTGTTGCCCCTTATGAGTATAGTCTTGATGGTGGTACAGTTTATGCCTCTTATGCTGGTGAAATTATCACTGGCCTTGCAGCAGGCGATTATACCGTGACGGCGCGAAGTGACAACGGATGTGAATTGACCATGGCACCTGTTTCAATTACGGAACCATTAATTTTATCAGCAACTGTAACTCCTGCAAATGTATCATGCCATGGTGCAAATAACGGAACTATCACCGTTAGTGCCCCGGCAGGTGGAATGGGTACTTATCAGGTGTCCATCGACGATCCAGCTTGGGATAATTGGTACGATGTTTCAGTACTCACACCTTACACTTTTTCATCGCTTGCCCCTGCCACATATACATTAAAAATACGCGATAAAGTTAAAACGGCTTGCGAAATTACTCTAAGCCCTACAGGTGGAATTGAGATTACTGAACCGGCAGTTGTACAACCTCCAACGGCTCCAACACAGACATATCAGTATGATGGTATTTTGCATACGGCAAACGCTACGCCACCGTCTATAGCCGAAAGTATTGTTTGGTTTGCTACAGAAACAAGTAATACGCCCATTAGCGCCCCAACCATTACTAATGTTGGTTCTGTTTCGGCATGGGCTGCTTCTTACAATGGCACTTGTTATAGCGAAGTAAGGTTAGAGGTTACGGTTACGGTTACTGCTAAACCCTTATCAATTATCAATTCAACTATAGCTGATAGGGACTACAATGCAACCTCAACAGCAGGTGTTGTTACTCCAGGTACAATTTCAGGTTTTATATTCCCTGAAACCGTTACAGCTACCGGGGTAGCCGCCAATTATACCAGTGCTGATGCCGGAACATACCCCGGTACGGTTATTACTTATACCCTGCACAACGGTACTAATGGTGGTCTTGCAACAAATTATAGTTTAGCCACTACCACAGCTACCGGGGTAATCAATCAAAAAGCATTAACGGCTGCAACCACCGTTGCGTCTAAAATATACGATGGTTCAAAAACAACTGGCGTCGTAACTTTAGGGACAGTAACTGGAAGACAAAATGGTGAAATTCTTGATATTACCTTTACAGCCAGCGATTTTGCCAATGCCAATGTAGAAACAGGCAAAGCAACAACCATTTCATACACATTAGCTGATGGAACCGGTAAGGCTGCCAATTACAGCATGGCTAATTTGCCAACAACAGGTGATATTACAGCCAAACTGCTTACACCTCATATTACAGCCAACAACAAACCTTACGATGGTGGAACAAGTGCAAGTTTAAGCGCTGCCTGGGTAACCGATATGGTAGGTTCTGAGGTTGTTACACTCGTTGTTGGGGCACAAAGCTTCAATAGTGCAACAGTTGGAACCAGGCTTGTAACTGCAAGTTCATTAAGCCTTGGTGGTGCCGATAAAGCAAACTATATGCTGGCAGTTGATGCAACGGCAGAAGATAATGCCGACATTACACCTGTAACACTCACAATAACCGCAGGCAACCAAACGGTAGCTTATGGAACAGCCGTAGCAACTGTAACCGGAAACGGAAGTTATACACCAAGTGGTTTTATATCAGGTGAAAATTCATCTGTAATTTCTGGTCTTGTTTCCTATACTACCTCCTATACAACCACTACTGCGCCTGCAACTCCATTAGTAACTATTACCCCCGATGTAACCGGTTTGTCAGCTACAAATTATGTTTTCACACCGGTTAACGGAACGATTAGTATTATAAAGGCCAATTCAACCATAGCCGTAACAGGTATCAGTTCTTTTACTTACAATGCTTCACCGCAAGGCCCGGCTACATCTTCTGTTACAGGATCAACAGGAGCGGTTACGTATAGCTATTCAGGTACAGGGAGCACTACTTATGCAGCCACTGCCACCCCACCAACCAATGTGGGAACCTATCAGGTAATAGCAAGTGTTGCAACCGATGTAAACTACAATGCAGCCACATCAGCCGCATACCCTTTTACAATTGGAACAGCAACCTTAACCTATATTGCAAATTCAGCCAGTAAAATTTATGGCCAGGTTAATCCTTCCTTCAGTGGAACCGTTAACGGATTTATATCACCAGACGACCAGGCAAATGCCACAACAGGAACCCTGGCCTTCACCACAACTGCAACCCAGTACAGCAATGTAGGGAGTTATGCCATCACAGGATCAGGGCTAACAGCCAACAACGGCAATTATACCTTTGTACAGGATGGGGGAAATGCGACAGATTTTGATATCACTGCAAAAGCTTTAACTGTTGCAACAACCGTTGCTCCTAAGGTATATAACGGTTTGCCTGCTACTGGCACCGTAACAACGGGCGCAATTACAGGTGAAGTTACTGCTGGCGATGTCACTATCGCTACCGCAACA
>CAIRHD010000393.1 GCA_903878265.1 uncultured Bacteroidales bacterium
AGAAACCGTAAACGGTGTCGTTAACAGCAACCGGAGCATGGTTTTGGGCAAATGTTTTGAGGAAGCAAACAAAACTGAGGATCAATAAAAAGGATAAGGTTTTCATAAAAAATGGGTTATAGATTATTGTACAAAGATAAATCAAATAGATGTGTAAACCGGGAAACCAAAATTTTTATTACTTGTCCAATAACAAGGTTTTTACTGCTGGTATTCCGAGGTTTAGCCAGTAAACTTTCACCCTCTTTCTTTTCCTTTCCATTCGTTTTTATCCATAATAACCTTCGTTCTGGAATTTTAATGGTTATGTTGCTATGAGAATGCTTATATTTAGGCTCTTGATGAAATAATTTCGGAAACCGATGACCATTATTTAGTATTTATTTATACTTTTACAGCATGGTTTTATTGCAGTAAATAATTTTACAACTACAAACTCGACTTAATTCCGGATATTAATTAATCTGCCCTGATTATGATTTTGATACTTGATATTGCTCAGGAAAAACTAAACAAATGGTTATTGAAATCGGGTTGGTCTGCACCGGTTAACACAGACGAAGAAATTGAATCTGCCCAATTGCTCAATCAACTGACTTACTTATCGACAAGCATTTTTATTTTTTCGTTCTTGGCTTTCCGTTTTATTTTGAATGTTTTTACCTCTATTCTAATCTCATCTCAATCCTTGAAATTCCGCTATCGATTATTCGATTACACTTTCAACTCGGTGGATGGCGACAAATGGCCAATCGAAAAAATCATTCTTGTTTTCGGGGCAGGGTATGTTCTATTGACTATAATTGGCGTATTTTTAGCAAAAAAAACCCGTTATATGCACAATGTGAGCTGGAAAATCAGATTGGTTATGGCTTGGGTTGCTTTCCTTTTAGTAAATTCAATCCCCGCTGCGATTATAGCTGGCATACTATCCATAAATAGTTTTGGGATTCTTTTCAATTGGCTCGTCCCCGATATGCTGATCCGCGTTTTAATAGGTTTAGGCGCATTTTTAACAATGTACCTATCAAGGAATTTTTGGATTGTTTTGTTTTTAAAAGCATCGCCAAGCAGTATTTTCCTTAGCGAGGATGAACCGATGAAAATGTATGTACAACATGTTTTCTGCAAATCGTGGCTTTACGGGTTTTTGATCCTTCTCCTTTTCAATTGGCCAATGTTCGATTTATTCTGGCCAGTTTTCCTACTTAGTCTCGCTTTTATTGCCAGGCCTTTCAGCAAAGACAACATCCTACATGAAGATATTTATGTTCGAAAATCAAATAAAAAAGTATTTTCCAATCAAAACTCCGTTTACTATTTGCTCATTATTTTGATTATAATCAGGGTTATGGGCACATTTATTAGTATTAATTTTTGATGATCAAACTATAATAATAGATGGATACAACCAATCCAAAGATCGAAGCTGAATGGCTTGAGGTTTTGAAAGAGGAATTTGCCAAACCGTATTTTAACGAATTGAAAGCTTTCTTGTTAGACGAAAAGAAAGCTTATCGGGTTTATCCTCAAGGAAGCCGGATTTTTGCTGCTTTCGACCATACGCCTTTCAGCAAAGTTAAAGTTGTAATCTTAGGCCAGGATCCATACCACGGTGATGGACAGGCGCATGGACTTTGTTTTTCGGTTCCTGACGGGATTTCAATACCGCCATCGCTCGTAAATATTTATAAGGAATTGCATTCTGACGTGGGCATACAAATCCCGCAAACAGGCAATTTGGAAAAATGGGCAAACCAAGGCGTACTTTTGCTTAATGCCACACTCACCGTTCGTGCCAACCAAGCCGGATCGCATCAGCGACGGGGTTGGGAAAACTTTACCGATGAAGTAATCCGTAAACTTTCCGCGAAGCAGTCAGGATTAGTTTTTATCCTTTGGGGAAGCTATGCACAGGCTAAAGAAACCATGATTGATACTTCAAAACACTTTGTCCTGAAGGCAGTTCATCCTTCCCCACTATCGGTTTACCGTGGTTTTTTCGGATGCCGCCATTTTTCGAAAACCAACGAATTGCTTATAAGCATCGGAAAAACACCGATTGACTGGAACCTGATTTAGCATCGTAATACTCTTCCAATCAGTTATAAATCGGATTGGATGTTTATTCCGTACGAGCAATTAAGTTTGAGCCCACTCCGATAAGTCTTTTTTCGCAACAAAGTGTTGCACTTGGCACATCGCTTAGTGGCGTTTCTTCATTTTAGGGTTATCGGAGGGGACTCAAAATTCTATTTTGCGATTGCAAAAACAAATTTTCGGAATAGGATGAGTTCCGGATATTTTGTGATTGCTGTAGCTTGGGTTCTGCAAATCCCGCTAATCCCATTATTTACCAAGCCGGTTTCTCCGTTTCTTGACAATGGTTTTGCTATAATAATAATTTATAGGGGGGTGTACATCGTTGGCAGGGGGGTGTAATTGATGGATTTGCCATTGTCATCGATGGATTTGGCATTGTTTTCGATGGATTTGCCATTGTCATCGATGGATTTGGCATTGTCATCGATGGATTTGCCATTGTCATCGATGGATTTGCCATTGTCATTGATGGATTTGCCATTGTAATCAATTACAATTAGGTGTAATCAATGGATTTGCCATTGTAATTTTTTGATTATCCTGCATAGATTATCAGCCTTTGGAATGTGGAATAGCTATGCTATTATAAGTTGCAATACAGCATTATTGGGGCGATGGGTATGGTAATTTATATCATTGGACCACGCGAAAGGATTGGGGCGGTAGCAGGGGAAGAATCCAGGGGAAGAATCCAGGGGATTCCAATATTTATAGCAAAGAGAGAGTATCAAAGGATGCGACCCCGAAGGGGTCGAACCACATAAGGTTGTTTTTTTTTATAAATATGTAATGCCGCTGGCATTAGAAACCTGTTATTGGAAAATTACCACGCAATGCGTAAGCAATAAAAAATATTGTCGGGGTGACTGAAAAAGTCGCCCCGACAATAACCGCCCCGGATAATATAGCATATTAGTATATGATGCAACGGGAAATGGGGCGTTGGCTTGGAGATTAATATCATTTCACCACGCGAAAGGAGTTGGGCGGTATCAGGATTTGAGTGGAAGGGAGGTAAATATATGATTTAAATACAATAAGCTTAATCTGTATTTTTGCATTATCCTTTAATTCCGCCTATAATTTAATAATGAAGAATAAAACCATATTTTCGTTTCCTTGGATGTCACGATGCGGGATTTTAAAACAAACTTCACTAAGTTAATTTTAAAAAAAATACATAATGAAGCAGTTAACATACAGGGTTTTATTAAACCCCGAACCCGAAGGCGGTTATATCGCAATGGTTCCAACATTGCCCGGCTGCATTACTTACGGAAAAACAATTGATGAAGCTATTGCGATGGTATAAGAAGCTGTTGAACTTTACATTGAGAGCTTGGTTGCCCATAACGAGCTGGTTGTTTAAGGAATCGGCAGTTGAGGAGTAGAATACAAGAAAGTGGGTTTGAATGATATTGGGATTATTTTATTTTAATTGCATCACAATTATTCGACCCCGGAACTGTAAAATCAAAAATGGCACCATTTGCTTCTGGAAAGTTTTTCTTAATTTTTTTGAGAAGTTGATCCCGAACCCAAATATATTCAGGGCGCCTTCTTACTACCGCTATTTTGACTGTTCCAAGGACTTCATACTCTTTCACAGGCTTAGAATCAACAAAAATATAAATTCCACGAACCTGCTCTACCTCTGCTGTCGAATTTTTGGATTCATAAGTAGATGAAATAGTAAACGAAATAAGTATAAATATGCTTAATCCGAATAATAAGAGTACTGATTTTTTCATGGGTTATTTATTAAAGTTCAATTAGTTTTTGATTATTAGAACAAGGAATTAAAGATACAACTTATCTTCTTCAGTCAATAAAATATTTTTTTGATTTAAGCCTAAAGATACCGCACAAAACCTGTCAGATGGTTTCAAAAATCAACAGAAATACCATCATTTAGCAAGCTTTTTTCTCCGC
>CAIRHD010000394.1 GCA_903878265.1 uncultured Bacteroidales bacterium
ACGAAATGGGATTAAAGTCCCGACTTTGTGCCATATAAAAGATTTGTTGCCCTCGGGTGCATGCAGGATGTGCGTGGTGGAAGTGGAAGGCCGTCAAGGTTTGATACCAGCTTGTTCGCACCCTGTGGAGGAATGGATGAAAGTCCGCACCCATTCGCCACGGGTAATAAAGGCTCGGAAAACGAACACCGAATTGTTGCTCAGCAACCATCCCGACGACTGTCTGTATTGCGAGCGCAACGGCAATTGCGAACTTCAAAAGTTTGCCGAAGACCTCAATGTGCGCGAGCGACGCTTTTACGGAAAGAAAAATAAATACAAAACCGATCCTTCAAGCGCCAGTTTGCTGCGCGACCCTGCAAAGTGCATCTTATGTGGGCGTTGTATCCGTGTTTGTGAGGAAATACAAAAAATTACAGCCCTCGATTTTATCGGTCGTGGGAATAAAACCCAGGTTGGCCCGGCTTTCAATAAAGGGATGAACCTTTCCAGTTGCATAAACTGCGGACAGTGTGTAATGGTTTGTCCCACAGGGGCTTTGGCCGAAAAGCAATATCCGGCAAAGCTGCAGGATGCGCTGCATAACCCGGCCATGAAAACGGTTATCCAATGCTCGCCTACGCTTTCGGTAACTTTGGCTGAAGAATTTGGTTTGCGTGCCGGTAAAGATATTGAAGGCGTGATGTATGCAGCCTTGCGCAAACTTGGTTTCGATTATGTTTTCGATACTTCTTTCGCTGCCGATTTGCTGGTTTATGAGCAAGCCACCGAATTTTTAGAGCGATTGAAATCAGGTATCCATTTACCCATGTTTTCGAGTTGCTGCCCTGCTTGGATAAAATACATAGAGCAGTCCAATCCCGATTTGTTAGCCAATGTTTCTGCCTGCAAATCGCCTCAACAAATGTTGGGATCGTTGATTACCAATCATTTTGCTCCTCAGGCCGGTATTGATATTGATGATATTTATTCCGTTTCGGCCATGCCTTGTATTGCAAAAAAATTCGAGTCGCAGCGTGAGCAAATGACGATTAAAGGTATTACCGATGTTGACTTGGTGCTTACTACCCGCGAATTGGCCAGGTTAATCCGCCTGAATGGGATTGATATTGGGCAGGTTGAGCCTGAATTGTCCGACCAGCCTTACCAGTCTCGCAGTTCGGCGGGTAAAATGCTTGCAGTAAGTGGCGGCCTAACCGAGGCTTTAATCCGGACCTTGCATTTTGTTATTACCGGGAAAGATACCAACCAGTTTAAAATACAGGAACTTAGGTCAGCTAAAGGACGGAAAGAGTATTTTGTGAAAATTGGTGAATACAAGCTTGGTTTCGCAGTAGTTAATGGTATTGGTAATGTTGAGGCTTTGATTTCGGAAATCAGGAAAGGGCGGACCGACATCCATTATGTTGAAGTTATGGCTTGCGAAGGCGGCTGTGTTGGCGGTGGCGGACAGCCGATTCATCCTGAAAACGACAATGTGAAAGCCAGGGCAAAATCAATTTATGAACTCGATGAAAAGGAATCGAACCGGTTTGCACACCAGAATGCCTCTTTACAAGCGGTTTATGCATCGTTCCTCGAAAAACCAGGAAGCGAAATCAGCCATGCCCATTTGTTTACCACGTATGAGGAGAGGGAAGTGATGAGATAGCGGGTTGTTATTGGTTAATGGCGGACACTGAGCGAAGTCGAAGTGTTAATGGTTAATGGTTAATAGTTAATGGCTATTAGTAAGAATTTGATTAGTAAAATTGAGGAAATCAGGTTTAAATGGCTAATAATAAATAATTTAAATAATTATGCAAACTCAGAAGTATTCAGTAAATCAACATTTGATTGAGACAATTTTAGCTTGGGTAAAATCAGGTGAAATTGCTATTCCAGAAATACAAAGGCCTTTCGTTTGGGACAGTTCTAAAGTCCGTGACTTATTGGATAGCTTATATCAAGGTTATCCTATCGGTTATTTAATAGCTTGGAGAAATCCAAATGTGCGTTTGAAAGACGGCAGCTTGAGCGAAGGGAAAAAGATACTAATTGATGGCCAGCAGCGTGTTACGGCTCTAACTGCTGCAATATTAGGATATTATATTGTTGATAAAACCTATCAAAGAATAAAAATCAAAATTTCGTTTAATCCAATCTCTGAAAGATTTGAAGTTCAAAACCCAGCTATTTTGAAAGATAGAACTTGGCTTCATGATATTTCAGAAGCAATAAATGGCAAAACTGATTTGTTTGAGGTCGCTGATAATTATTTTGAACTTAATCCTGATGTAGATAAAAAGCATGTTAGAAATTCTTTTTCTAACTTGATCAACATTCCTAAAAAGCAAATTGGCTTGATTGAACTTTCTCATGACTTGGATATTGAAACCGTTACTGAAATTTTTATCCGAATCAATTCCAAAGGTGTTGTATTAAGCCAAGCCGATTTTGTAATGAGTAAAATAGCCTCAAATACTGAATACAAAGGAAATGAATTGAGGAAAGCAATTGATTATTTCTGCCATTTAGCAATTGCACCAGAGTTTTTCAAGCATATTGTTGAAAATGATAGCGAATTTGCAAAAACCGACTTTTTCCAAAAAATGCAATGGCTTAAAACCGAAAATGAGGATTTATACGACCCAGATTATAACGATTTGATAAGGGTTGCATTTACTTCACAGTTTAATCGGGGTCGGCTTTCTGATTTGGTCAGTCTATTGTCAGGTCGGAATTTTGAATCAAGATCTTTTGAAGAGAATATAGCTGAACAATCTTTCGCGATGCTAAAAGTTGGCGTTTCCAATTTCATAAACGAAACTAACTTTAAGAGGTTTTTAATGATCGTGAAATCTGCCGGTTTTATCTCTCCCAAACTCATACGTTCTCAAAATGCCATAAATTTTGCATACATTGTTTATCTGAAATTAAAAGAGTTAGGTGTAAATTCGGTTTCAATTGAGAGTTATGTGAGAAGATGGTTAGTGTTTTCAATCCTAACTGGCAGGTATTCAGGGTCTCCTGAAAGTGTTTTCGATTTTGATATCAAACAGATTTCCGAAAAACCTTTCGATGAATATCTTAAAGAAAAGGAAGAAGGGGAATTATCTGAGGCATTTTGGAATGCTTCTTTACCTCAAAGTTTAGATACATCGGTTGCTAGTAGTCCTTACTTTCATGTTTTTTTAGCATCGCAAGTTAAGGCTAATGATAAAGGATTTTTGTCAAAGGATGTTTTAGTTAGTGACTTGATCTCGCTTCGTGGCGACATACATCATTTGTTCCCAAAGGATTATTTGAAAAAATTTGGTTTAGATAGAAGTAAATACAATCAAATTGCAAACTATGTTTATATGCAATCTGAAATCAACATCAAAGTTGGGAACAGATCCCCATTAGATTACTTTGAAATAGTTAACAGGCAAATGATAGAAAACAATCGTCAAGTAAGCGGTATTGGAACAGAGCAAGAACTTCTTGAAAATTTAAAAATGAATTGTATCCCATCCGAAATAACCCAAATGACAATCGACAATTTCAGCGAATTTTTATCCTTAAGGCGGAAATTGATAGCTTTAAAAATTAAAGAATACTATTTTTCGCTTTAGGAAAAGAGAATTTCACTAGCTCCTGAAATTATAAATTTAGAATACCAGTCCCAAAACCCTAACTCCCAACCCTTTTTTACCAATGAACCCCGGACAATCTTCTTCACCTGCAAAGGAAACTGACAAAAAACTGGTCTTTACCATTAAGGAAAGGTGCAGGGTTTGCTACACCTGTGTGCGGGAGTGCCCGGCAAAAGCAATACGCATTACAGGTGGACAGGCCGAAGTAATTACAGCAAGGTGCATAGCCTGCGGCAATTGCATAAAAGTATGCAGCCAGAATGCAAAGGTGTTTTATAAGGAAATTGATCAGGTAAAGCATTTGATTGCTACCTATCCAAAAGTTATTGCTCTGGTTGCGCCCAGTTTCCCTGCCGAATTTACCGAATTCGACGACCATAAAACCTTGGTTGGAGTAATCAAATCATTTGGTTTCAGGCATGTAACCGAAGTTTCGTTTGGTGCCGATTTGGTGGCAAAACACTCCAAAGAGCAGCTCAAGCTTGATATGCCGGCTATATCATCCGATTGCCCGGCAATTGTTGCTTATGTTGAGCGCTATTTTCCCGAATTGACAGATAAACTGGCAACTGTGGTTTCGCCGATGGTGGCCATGGCCCGCGTTGTTAGGAAATATTACGGCGAAGATTCCAAATTGGTTTTTATAGGTCCATGCCTTGCCAAGAAAGCCGAGTCAACCGAAATTGATGCCGCCCTTACATTTCGTGAGTTGCGCGAAATGATGGAAAACACACGTTTGAACATTTCAAAAATTACCCCG
>CAIRHD010000395.1 GCA_903878265.1 uncultured Bacteroidales bacterium
CCAACCCAACCAAAATAGCCGAAGGCGGTGAAGCCGAAATAACCGCCGCATCCCTTGGTGCACCTGCCAACAAATACCTGCTGTTTGTTAACAACGACAAGGATTTGGAAGGGGAGGTAGAGATAATGTTGGTGTGAGCATTTGTAGCCATAGTGACGGGGCGACTTCGAGTCACCCCGTCTCTATATTGCCCCACTGCATACCGGAGCAGTAAATATACAAATGTTTTATGGTTACTCACCGGTAGCGTTCATTGGAAAAACAGAGAATAACTAATAAATGAGTTTTAACTTTTAATAATTGAGAATATGAAAAACAAATATTTATTACTGTCGATTGCAATTATAATTATTGCAATGAATACTGTAGGTCAAGTGAAGGGAACTTTTAAAGACCCTCGAGACGGTAAAGTTTACAAAACTGTAAAAATAGGAACACAAACATGGATGGCAGAAAATCTTGCTTATTATCCTCAAGACAATGTAAAGTACATTAAAAAAAATAATTATACGTTTAAATATAATCATATTGTCAAGAATGGTTCACATCTTTGCTATTATTGGGATGTGTACAACAATGGATCAGAAGTGAATAGTATTACTTTTTGTTATGATTGGGAATCAAGAACAAGAAATTTCAGTGAGAACACAGAGTTAGAATATCCTTGTGATAAATTAGGTTTTTATGGTATTTGCTACAAGGGGCACGAATATTGGGCTTATTCTGACATGGTAGGCGGATATCATAAGAAATATCCATCAATTGATGCATTAGCGAATGCCTATGCAGAAGAATACTTCAAAGGCCGATGGGGTGGTGCAAATGATCAAACGGAAGCAATTTACGGTTGTGTGGCATATGATAATAAACAAGAAAATGTAAAAGTATACGGTTATTTATACACTTGGGAAACAGCTAAAAAAAATTGTCCAATAGGTTGGCATTTGCCAAATGACGAGGAATGGTTCAAATTAATAAATAATATAGGTGGAACCATAACTAAAGATAATTGGTATTCTTCTACGGGTAATGCTGGTGATAAACTTAAAGAACCAGGGACATTACATTGGAATAGTCCTAATGTAACATCTGGTAATTATGGATTTTATGCATTACCCGGTGGTGAACATCATAATTCTGGATTTCGTTCTATTGGTGAGAGTGGTTTTTATTGGTCTTCTTCTCATAATTCACGATTCATCTTTTATTACAATGCTAATGAAATAAATATAAATACAAGTCAATTTGAAGATGGATATAGTGTCCGTTGTTTGAAAAATATGTAACCCCCGCCGGTGTCTATTTGCAATCGATGCCGATATAAACAACAAACTGAGTGTATTTTTAGCACTTACCTCACGCTCCAGCACGAATCCTTTCGCGTAGCTCCGCTACCTCATTATTCCTTTCGCGTGGATGAGTAATATTCAAATCATTTACTTGATGAATAAATTTCTGTTTTATACACTTTACCCTTCCCTCAAAATATTATACACCGAATCCCTTTCGGCAGGTATGCGTCCCGCTTTTATGATCAACTGCCTTATTTCATCAGTGTTAAGTGATGGGTTTTGGTCGCCGGCACCGGCAAGGGAATATATTTTGGTCGAATCGTTAATGGTGCCGTCGAGGTCGTCCACGCCAAATGCCAGCGAAAGGGCCGCCATTTCCTTGCCTATCATAGGCCAGTAGGCTTTTATATGGGCAAAATTATCCAGGTAAATCCGCGAAACGGCATAATTCCTCAAATCCTCAATCACCGAAACCTCTTCGATATACGACATTTCGTTGTTCTTGTTCTTGAACTTTAACGGGATGTAGGCATTAAAGCCACCTGTGCGGTCCTGCAAATTGCGAAGGAGTTCGATATGGTGTATGCGGTGCTCAAATTGTTCCACATGGCCATACAGTATGGTTGCATTGGTAGGTATGCCAAGTTTATGGGCAGTTTCGTGTATTTGGAGCCATGCTTCAGTAGATGATTTTTTACCACAAATCTGCTCCCTGATTTTGTCATCGAATATTTCGGCACCTCCGCCTGGCAGCGAATTAAGCCCCGAATCCTTCAGCAGTTGCAGGCCTTGTTCAAAACTTAATCCCGACCGCTGAGCCATATATTCAATTTCAATGGCCGTATAAGCTTTAATATGCAGGCCTGGTCTTGCTTCGTGAACCCGTTTCACAAGGTCGGCATAATAGTAAATATCGCGCCCCGGATGCACTGCGCCCACAATATGCACTTCGGTAATATCGTCGCCGAGGTTTACAACGGTTTTTGCCATTTCGTCAACTGTAAGCTCCCAGGATTCCTTGCTTTGGTGGTGCGAATACGAACAGAATTTGCAATCGTAAACACAAATATTGGTTGGTTCGATATGCACGTTGCGGTTGTAAAACACATATTCGCCAACCTTACGTTTACGAACCTGATCGGCCAGCAAAGCCAATAAGGATGTTTCGGCATCGCGGTAAAGCATTACACCTTCCTCGGGCGTAATGCGCTTTGAATCCAGTACTTTTAAGGCAATTTCTTTAATCCGGCTTTCGATTGCCGAAACTTCAATTATATTTTGGATTGTCATGTAAATCGGGTATTAAATTCTGTATAACTTTGAGTTTAGTGAGTAGATTTATATAGTTGGAAGACGGAAGTCAGAAGACGGAAGTCTAAATGGGATGTTGGGAATATTTAGAAACAAGAAAACAAGTTTACCCCACCTTATATTCGCTAATATGGGCATTTGAACTATTAAAACCTTATTCACGCTTCAACCCCTAAACTTCTCAACACCTCAACATCTAAACCCCTCAACCTACTTAGCATCAGCCACAATAACCTTATGCACCTGTACCTGATCGCCCTGTGTAACACGAATAATAAACATGGTGCCAAAGTTGGGTAGTTTAATGGAATTGTTTGTAGAAGTGGCTCCCGGGAACTCAAAGTGCTGGGCAATTTTCCCTTGTGGATCAAAAACATCAATCAGTATATCGTTGGTATTGAGGATATCCGAAAAAATATTCACTTCGCCGGTAGAGGTTGGATTTGGCGAAACAACTGCCTTTACATCAATGTATTCATCTTTTACAAGCGTATCAGTATTCAGATAGTTTTCAACAATCAGCTTAACGTTCATTTTGCCATTTCGGTCAAAGCGTATCCCAATTGGGTTTTGTTCTGTAGATTCGGATGGCGAACCACCTTCGAAAAACCAATGCCATGTTGTAGGGTTGCCCGATGAAAGATCCTGAAAATTCACGCTTCCGCCAACCGGAACCACTTGGCTGCTTGCCGAAAAATTGGCATGTGTATAGTTTTCGTTAAACGAACCCGGCATTTTGGTCTTTCCGGTATTTGTTGGATCAAGCCAGGGTTTAAGTTGCTGCGAAGGAAGGCTGCCATTGGATTCCCAGGAGAAATGCACTTTCCCGAACTTGTCCAATCCCGATTTGTCCGAACATCCGCTTTCGCCGCCGGTAAGCGAACCCATTACCAGCCCTTCGTTATCAAACAATGCCGAACCTGACGAACCGACTTCGGTAACGCCGGTATAACCACTGCTGGTAGCTGCCCATTTAACAACCCAATGCGTATTAGGTGTCGATTCCCAAGTGCCTGATGTTGGAGGCACAGTATAGGTAGATATTTTTTTCACCTGACCGTTAGGATGGTGGATACAAACGCCGGAAGTGGAAATATCGTTGTTGGCATCCCAGCCACAATAATAAGGCCTGTATTGCGATGGGATTTCAGTCAGTAGTTTAAGCAAAAGGAAATCGGAACCTACATCGTTCGGGTTATCGGCTGCGGCAAGCTTTTCAGCACCAACCACAGTAAGGTTTGCTGCCGCAGATGTAATGCAAGTCGGCGCTTCGTAATTGAAATAAAAAATCCACTGGCCCATATCGTCGGCTGTTGCCGGAACCCCGGAACTTTTGCTGCAATGCGCAGCCGTGAGCAACAGGTTGGTAAAATCCTGTCGCGTGTTGTTAAGGAGAGTGCCCGAACACCAAAAATAACTTGAGCCAACTTTGGAATAGATTTTTACCACGCCTTGCTTTTGGTCTAGCCATTTCAAGCCTTCGTCGCAATTGATATTTACTTCACAAGTATCGGCTGCAAGGCTTGATGATTTATTGGTAATTGGTTTATCAAAGTTGCGGTACATATAAACCAGCCCGCTGACTTCAAGTGTGGCTTTTTGGTCGAAGCCTTCAGGTTCAAAATA